>JAGXRV010000101.1 GCA_018335695.1 Clostridium sp. | reverse complement strand
TCACGATGTAATCCGCGAGGGATTATTTTTTTGTTATTTTTCTTTTGTTGAATGGAGAATAGATTGTAACAACGCCTATAATGGAATATTATGCTAGAAGAAGAATTGACTAGCTCCGGTTTCTATGATATTGTATGACTAAAGAGAAAGCAAATTCCTATCTTTGAGATGGCTTTGGCAATGATTGGGTTACGGGTTCTGTGCCCGTAACCCAATCTTATGTTTGCACCTTCGGGTCTTTCGTCGTTGGTGATGTTGTTTTCAGTTATCCCTGAATCAGTAAGCACTCCCGCACCGTACCCTTTCTAATGGCCAGTGGAAACACGTGGTACACTGTCCATTAGAAAGGGTAAAAGAAAAATGGTAAAGCAATACGTAGCGGAGTCCAAGAAGTTAGATGCTAGGTAAAAACACAGAGTATAATAATACCACTGGAAGAACATAATGGCTAGAGAAGTCAAGGAGCAAACTTTATGAAAATAACACAATCTAGGCAAGACAAAAATTACAAAGCAATACTTACAGCCAATGCCTTCGTCTCCTTCGCTGATGGCTTCTATTACCCGCTACTGCTGGCCTTTCTTATCGACATTGGCGACGTGCCGCTGCTGGGACTTGGCCTAGGAATAATCACTATCTTTGATTCACTCAGTTCATATGTCGCCGGGGAATTATCTGATACTCACGGCAGAAAACCGTACCTAGTGGCCAGCGCCATTATCAGCCCTGCTATCTTTATCGCCTACCCTCTGCTCCCACTACTCGAGCAGGTAAGCCGTGAGCTAATGTTAACAGCTCTCCTCTTGTTACTAATCATCGACGGCATCACAGATGGTGTCTGGGATACAGTGGAAGCAATTTATTTGGGAGACATTACGGTCAAAGTCTTCAGGGGAAGCAGGATGGGCACATATTGGGGCATAGGAGGCACCATCTTCGGGACCGCCACGATTATAGCCGGCTTTTCCGGCCTCCATATTGACTTTCTCGCCTCAGCAATTATTGTATCCTTGATTTATCTAGCGGGAATTTTTATGCTTCTGCGAATTAAAGAGTCGGCACCAAAACCTGATTAGAAAAATCAGAACAAATACCTTGCCGATTTTACAACTTACCAGTAGCAAGTAGAGCTATTAACGCCTCCGGCGTGGCCGGGACATCCTCTTGTTTTGCCAACATGCCACTGCTTACTAATTTATCATATAGTTCTAAAACCAGCGGGTTTTTCAAGCTTGCTGCTGCCAGCACGTCCTGACGGCGAAAAACATTGATTGGTGAGCCTTCTGCAATAACTTTTCCTTCTTTAAGTACAAAGACAAAATCTGCCCAAGCGTAGACTTCATCCATATTATGACTGGACACGATTATGGTGGCACCATTTGTATTGAGCGTGTTCAGTAAACTCATGACCTGTGAAGTGCATACCGGGTCTAACGCGGCAGTCGGTTCGTCTAAAATGATTAATTCCGGCTCCATTGCCAGCACACCGGCAATAGCCACCCTTTTTTTTTGCCCGTAACTGAGAAGGTGGGGCGGCTTATCCCTTAGTTCCCAGATACCTGCTTCTTTCATAACCTGCTCCAGTTTTATCCTTATTTTCCCCTCCGGCCAACCAAGGTTCATTGGTCCAAAGGAAACGTCTTGGTAAACACTGCCGGAAAAAAGCTGGCTGTCTGTATCTTGGAAAACAATACCCACCTTCTTGCGCAGCTCTTTAATTCCTTTGCTGCTGTAATCCATTTTTTGTCCGTTATATCTTACTTCACCACCATCAGGCCTGTTAATGCCGTTAAAGTGCAGCAACAAGGTTGTTTTTCCCGCGCCGTTATTGCCGATAAAAGCAACTTTTTTCCCCTCAGGAATTTTAATAGACAGACTGTCCAGGGCTTTCGTTCCATCAAGATAGGTAAAATCTAATTTTTCTGTTGATACGATATATGTGGCCATCAGAGCTACTCCTCCCTAAACAACAAAGACCAAAGAGACAAGGCCCAGTTCCAACAAAACAAAAAGAAGCGTATTGGGCAAGGAAAATTTATATTCCGGACTTAATACCTTTAACTCTCCCTCATACCCTCTCGATAACAGGCTGTTATACATTGCTTGCGATTTAAAAAACGCTTTGCCCCATAGATTTGCAAAAAGCACCCCAAAAGAAGTGATTGAGCGCCTAAAATCAATAAATCCAAGCCTGGCCGACTGTGCTGCGTAGATACTAAAAGCTGTTTCTATGAAAACAAAAATGAACCGGTAAATAAGCATGACCAGCTCTATCACCATAGCAGGTACTCTTAGCAATTGCAGTACATGGAGTAAATCAGTCATAGGTGTGGTGAGAACAAGAAAATACAGGGCGGAAACAGCACTTAAAGACCTAAGTAGCACACCTGTAGCCAGCGCCAAACTAGTTGCGGTAACTCCCAGATAAAAGTTTCCAATAGTCAGTGCCACCAGCATTCCGGCAGCGGAAACGTTGACAGTTACAGCAAGACTTAGCCCTCCTGCCAACAAAAAGCCGGTCGGGGCCAAAAGCAACTTACCAACAACAGTCACAGGAGTACCCGCCTTAAAGACCAATAAACTAAGCATTACAGCCATAATAGCTAGGTGAACCGCCATTTTATCAGTAGTCACGCTCAACAAAATAGTTACAAAGGCAAAGATAACTTTCTCCAGCGGATGGAAGTGGCACATTTTATTCTTATAGACAAATTGGTCAATATATAGCATTAGCTTTTCTCATCTACTTTTTTCCTGGCTTCCCCTCGCCGTAACCCGAAATAATAGCCAAGAAATCCGCTGCCAAGGGCTGCCTGCAAGGCAAACAGCAAACTTTCCGTTTCTCCACCGGGCGGTTCCCAGACAGCGTTAACCCAAGTCTGGTAGCCAGGGTTAAGCTCTAAAATTGTTTCCTCGGCAAGTCCATCTGCACCGGAAAACTCTGAATCAGTAATTGTGAGTAGCGGAATAAGCGCAAGAATCACAACAAAAGCCAGCAGTAAAATATTTTTATGCGCCAGCGTCACTGCCAACACTCCCCTTCCTTTTATGCTGCAAACTAAAAATCTTTAACAGAGCAAGCTCTCTTGGACTATAAACAAGCAAAAAGTTAAAGATAACTACCGTCAGCAAGCCCTCACTGATGGCCAAGGGAATTTGCGTAACGGCAAAAACGGACAAAAACTTAGTTAGTGATGCCAACACACCCCCGAGCTCCGCTGGAAAAGCCAGTGCTAACTGGACAGAAGTGGTGATATATGTCATCAGGTTGCCAAGGAGCGCCGCCAAAAAAACCGCAAAAGCACTGGCTATGCCCATCCCCCGGGAAAGCTTATAAATGCCATAAGCCGTAAATGGCCCCACAATAGCCATGGCAAAGGCATTGGCGCCTAGGGTAGTAAGCCCGCCGTGGGCAAGCAGCAGCGCCTGAAATAACAATACAATGGTGCCGATAACACTCATAGCTGTGGGCCCAAATAATACCGCCCCCAAGCCTACACCGGTTGGATGTGAACTGCTGCCTGTAAAAGAGGGGATTTTCAGAGCTGACAGGACAAAGGCAAAGGCCCCCGACACACCTAACAGTAACTTTAATTCCGGATTGTGAGCTGCCTTTCTAGAAAGAGAAAAGACCCCGTAAACCACAAAAGGCAGACTGGCTACTGTCCAAAAAACTGCCCAAGGCAGCGGCAGAAACCCTTCCATGATATGCATGGCATAAGCAGGCTTTGGTAATAACAACAATATTCCCGCCAGAGTAAACGAAACTAATTTCATTTTATCACCCTTCCTTTCAAGTCAAAAATGCCACGATTGCCTCCGTCCGTTTCGGCACCAGAGAATCCATATCGATCAAATTAATGGTCATGGGCGCTCGCCTTGACAAGCCTATTCGAAAAGCTTAACATATACCCTATACTGGTATTAAGGAGAATTTGAAGATGAAAAAATTCGCCATCAATCAGGAACGTTGCGACCATTCTCCCAAATGCCTTGTTCGCCGCGAATGTCCAGCCAAAGCAGTCCAGGAAGTCGACGGCAGCTATTATATAGACATGGGTTCCTGCCGCGGCTGCGGGCTTTGCGTTGGTGTCTGCCCACGGGGCACCGTGGAGGAAAGTCAGTCCTAACGCGGATTACCACAGCCCTTGTTTTTAAAAACAAAAAATCCCAGAGCCATAAGCCTGGGAATGTACATAGGTACGCTCCCTTGACCCGAGGGCACGCTAAAATATGGATACAGGCAGGTTTCCTGGCTCCCGGTCATTGCCTGACGACGCCTTCCCCCAAAAAGAGTGGCTTCATTGCCGCCAGGCTTCCGGTTACAGTGGCGGGACCGCTCGGGTTTTCCACCCGATTCCCTTTTACCTCCGTACGGAGCACCTGTTTCCACTTTGTGAACTTTGACAATACTTTAACATATTTACTGTCTAAAAAGCAACTACTAGCTGAAAATAGCTGTATTGATCTGTGACAATGTCATGGTATAACTCCCTAATTTTGCAGCACAATCAATAATAAACTTGGCCTGAGGCACTGAAAAATATAGTGTTTCTGGCCATTTTTATTTTGAAAAATGAGAATAAACATATAGCGAATTAGAGCGAAATATGGTATAATAGATACATATCTCCAGCTCCAGAAAGGGGACGCTTATGTATCTAAAAAAGACACGCCAAAAGGATGACCGTATTTACTTGTCCATTGTAGACGGCTATTATGATAAAGAAAAAGGCCATTCCAGAACAATCACGATTGAGAAAATTGGCTATCTCGATGAACTAGAAAAACAGTACAGTGATCCGATTGCTTTTTTCAATGAAAGAGTCCAGGTGCTTAAAAAAGATAAGGCTGAACGCAAATCCCCTGTCTCCATTGAGTTTTTCCATGATGAAAAACTTGCATGCACGAATACCTACAGAAGGAATTTCGGTCATTCTGTAATTAGTCAGATCTATCATGAGCTAGGGATTGATAAGTTCCTTATGAATAGACAGCGTGGCTCTAAGATGAGCTATAACAGCAATACCATCATGAAGCTTCTTGTGTTTTCTAGACTTCTTCATCCAGCCTCGAAAAAAAAGACCTTTGAGAGCAGAAACCTTTACTTTGAAAAGGATGATTACTCACTGGATGATGTTTACCGCTGCCTGTCATTTTTTCATACTCATAGCTCATCTTTACAGGTCTGGCTAAACGATAAAATTAAACAACAGTTCGGACGCAATACCAACCTGGTCTACTATGACGTGACGAATTATTACTTTGAAACGGACACATTAGATGACTTAAGAAAAAAAGGTATGTCTAAAGAGCACCGGCCAAACCCTATTGTTCAAATGGGGCTTTTTATGGATAGCATGGGGATACCCATCACTTTCGAGTTGTTCCCCGGCAATACGAATGACTGCCTAACGTTCAGGCCTGGGCTTTCCAGAATTCAAAAGGAGTACGATTTAGGGAAAATAATAGTTGTTGCTGACAAGGGCATGACCACTGGGGACAATGTCTACTACACCCTTTCAGGAAAAAATGGCTATGTTTTCAGCATGTCCGTGCGCGGTGCCGATAAACAGTTTAAAAGGTATGTATTGGATGAAAGCGGTTACGATTGGCATGGGGATAAGTATAAAAGAAAGTCCCGTCTTTCCCCCAGAACGATCTTAGTGACTGGAAGAAACGGTAAAAAGTTAAAAAAAGTTGTCCATGAAAAACAAGTCATCTTTTATAGCGAGAAGTATGACAAAAAAGCCAAAGCTGATCGTGCAAAAGCCATTGCAAAGGCGATGGATATCATAAAGAGTCCCAGTAAATATTCACGAGCCACTTCCTATGGGGCTGCAGGGTACATAAAGAACAT
>JAGXRV010000100.1 GCA_018335695.1 Clostridium sp. | reverse complement strand
TTTTTTATCATATTTTCTTTGGCAACACCGGACTTTTTTGCTGAGGAAAGAGCAAGCAAAGCATAAAATATAAACAAGAATAGCACCAACCCGTACAAAGCAATGTAATTGATAAATCCTTCCACAGTCTGCACACCGCCTTTCCGGTATAATATCGGTTAGCGCGTAAGTAAACGCAGTAATAAAAAAATGGGAAAGGCGATGAACAAGTCTCAATATTTTTGTACCATCAGCCCTTCCCTATAGACCGTTTTAGTTAATGCGACATTCCTCTAAAAGCTGTTACTGCCTGATGAAAATCGGGCTGGTATAGATGGTATCATTAGCACCACCGGGGAGTATATGCTCCACTATTACATGGTAACTCCGCTGTCCGCCAATGAAGCGGAAACTGACAGGAAAGCGGTATATCGACCCGGCTGATGGCGCCCAGATGAAGCGGTAACAAAAGCTTTATTTTCTCCATGCGACCAGAAATCAATCAGATTTCGTCAGGCGCAAAGTGGAAACCAGCATCAATAATGTAGAGTACTCCTTGCTCTGTCCCGGCAAGCAACCATCCTTGCCCAGCGTAAGTCCACAATACGCTGCCTTTAGGCTCAACTGTTGTCTCTACCCTTGCACCCGAAATCCGCATCGGGAAAAAATCACTTAAGGCATCGAAGACAGGCGGGAAAATAGTAATTCCTGCATCCTCAGCCGGTTCTGGAAGGCGGTAACCCGGACGATCTATGTAGCCTGTCGGTCGCCAGGAGACTTGAACAGATATCTGATTGACTGTAACTTCCAGCGTTAAATGTTTGTCCTGAAGTCACTGGTCAGTATCTCTCCACAAGGAGTAAACAACTTTAAGGGTAAGTTCATCCTGTGTCTTTCGAGCGATGCGTCCTTCCGTCAACCCAACCCCGCCTGTATATCCGGGATAACCAATTTCTGCCGGCTCCGGCAGGGAAATGCGTGCAAGGGTTTTCTCTCTCCCAGTAAGTAGGTTGACTTCATGTAAGCGTCCGTCTCTGCTGACCAGATATGCTACCCCTTCTTCAACAAACGGGCGGCTGAGAGGCCTATCGCCAAGCCTTATCTCCTTGACATCAATCGGTTGACCCAGGTGCCGGACGGCGGGAGCAACCGCATAGTAATAAACCGCCCCAATTGCCGCAATCAGCTGTATCATAAAGGCCGCCCAGAATATTTTTCTCTTTATTTCGTCATCGTGCTGTTGCGTATACCACAGAACTGCCGCCAGAAGAATCGGTAATAAAAGCAAAAACAAGATGACGAAGACCAGAGCAACGCCGGCGGGAGTGTCCGACAAACCGCTGGGCCTAAACATGAAAAGCATGCTTAATGTCAACAATGCTCCTTGTACTGTTAAGAGCGCCCGTTGTGCCCATTCCCTGCTTTTAACAGTCTGAAGCCAAAGGAAAAAAAGTATTAAGCACAGCGCACACACAAAGACTAGGGTAAAACCAAGTATCAGAAGGATATGTTCGCCTTGTTCGCCTGCCAAAAACCAGAGCAACTCATGAAATTTTGTTTGCACTACATCGATGTGCTCCAACGAGTATAACAAACCCAGTGCACCCAATCCCGTCCCGGCAAAAATAAATGAGTAGTATGACTTAATGAGCAGGGAACAATTAATAATGCCGGACAGCCAAAAAAAGAGATTGGTCCATAAGCTGCCTATCCCAAAAGCGCCGATTTGGTATTCAAACGAAATATATGCGCCGGCACCTACAAACCATGCTAAATTAAGCATAAGAGAAGTTAGCGCCACAGGGCCGGGAGCGCTTTCTTGACTGCCTGCTTCCGCGAATAGTTTCGCCATTGCCAAAACCCGTCTAAATTTAGGCAGATTTATCACCTCCGGCTGGATAAGGCGAGATTAAATAATTTTAGGCAAAAAACATAAAGGTTGACGCCGAAAGCACCATTAACAATAAGGCTCCCTGATATATTTTTTGTCGTTCCTTCTCATTTTTGTACGCTCGAATCAGCAAAGGCACGCAGGTTGCGAAGAAAAGAAAGAAGAGCAGACTGAGATACATAGGCCTAGCATCACTATATTGAGCAGAAAAAGCTGCCACAAAAAAAGCGATAGGCAAGAATAAAAGGATTGGCAAGGCAAGGAAAATATTTTTTAGACCTAAGGCAAGGGCTGCAGCAGTAGTTGCCAAAAAGGTGCATAACCACCAATAGAGGAATTGTCCTCTTACGCTATTCTCAAAATCTGGAACGAGAACAGTTGCAATGCTGGAACCTCCAAACCAGTGCCACGGGAAAAACAACAAAGTTAGACCCCACGCGAAAAGGACAATAGTCTTTTGCGTTCCCAGCATCAAATTCCGTACCTCCTTACCTTGCCATCCGTTTCCTTAAAAATTCCAGCTTTACTGCCTGATAAAAATCGGGCTGGTGTAAATGGTGTCATTGGCGCTTATAGAAGAATGTTCGACAGTGACGTGGTAGAACCTCTGCCCGCCTAGGAATGTGAATCTGACAGGTATAGTAATGGTGTTGCCAGCAGTCATTGAGTGTGTTGTATCGTGGATCGTACGCAAAAAATCATTCTCAATTACCCTTACTCGGTGGCTACCTGACCGGGCAGCCCGCAATATAATATTTCCTTCAACAGAACTGTTCACAGGCATCGTGAACTGAGAACCTATTTCCTGCAGTCCCCCTTGCGCATTTCTCAGCCTGAGAGAAGCCACGCCGCCCAGGCGGCTAGCTACCGTACGCCCGGCATGCAACGCTGCGTCCACACTGGTTTGTGTCAGTTGTCGCATATCGGCTGGTCGGGATGGAATACCAATAAATGTGTAAAAAGATATTTCATGGAGTCCGCTCACCCAAGGGTTACCCCAATCGCTTCCTGTTCGTGCAGAAGGAAAGCCGTTACCAGCAAAAGCTCCGGAAAGGCGGGCAGATAGTTCGCTCCTCCATCTAACTATAGGAGCATAGTTAGGATCAAAGCGAGTTTGACCTGCACGCATCAATTCATAACCATCGTAGCGGGAGGTTATAGACGGGCTCCAAACCTTCCATGGATGGAAACCAGATCCAGGATGAGCTATGGCGGCGGACGAAACTCCAGGATTATTAGCGTTGATGTTACTTAATAATGTGTTCGGCAAAAACCAATTGTATCGAAGACCTCTACTTTCAAAAGTGAATGGGATCGCCATGAGGTTTTGTATACCGTAAGCTAAGGCGTGTCCATTGTGTCGTTCCTCAAAGAAAGGAGGAGAGCCCAGCGATAAAACATGTTCTCTTTCCCGGGTCGAAGCAGAGATTTCTGCTCCTGGAAACATGGCCACTTGGACGGTAGAAGCTGCACGCACTGTGTCTCTGTACTGAATCCAAGTGGCACCATTACTCATTCGCGGAAGGATAGTCGCGAGATTCGTATCCCAGCCGACAGGCTCATCGGTCACATAGCCAATCGCATATCCTCTCTCTGCGAGAAGTCCGGCAAGATCAGCTGGCGTGCGCGGTCCACCACCGAACGTACTGTGGATGTGCAGGTCCGCTGGCGTCCAAACCGGGTTGGTGGTCAGCGGTTCCACATCTACAATAAGTATTTCTCCTTCCCAGGCAGTACTTACCTGGCCCCTTTCCACAACTGCTCTAACCCTGTAATGACCGTCAGCGGCGACCTGAAAAGGCAGGCTGGTCACATCGACCAGCAAAGAAACTGGTGTAATTTCTCGGCGCTGTCGCATAATCTCCCGGACACGCGAAGATCCTTCCCTGAACTCGCGCTCTTCAGCGGGGGAAAAGGATATCTTCTCGTCATTTCTTACGCGGAGGATTGCCGCCCGTTTTCGATAGTTATTCCATGTTCTGAAATTTTCGCGGCCTATTTCATTGTCCAGACGATGAACTGGCAACGTTCTCTGAGGCTCGGGGACAAGCTGAAGAAGGTCGTGCCCGTCAATACTAAACTCGACCAATCGGGTCGTTCCGGCGCCCGGGCCAAAACCAGTTAACGTCAGAGGAAATTCCCATTGGATGGCATCAAGGTCGTATGTCTGCACATCAGACCCAAGCACCATGATCTCCGGCTGAACGTCAGCCGGTGTGGAAAAAGCAAACCCCGCCAGTGAAAACACCAACAACAAACAACACAGCGTCGCAAGCACCGGACGCTTTCTAGCCACATTCGCCAATTTTTGGTTTTTTCCTGCCAACATAGGAAG
>JAGXRV010000099.1 GCA_018335695.1 Clostridium sp. | reverse complement strand
AAGGTTTATATTGAAACCACTTTTTTATGGTTCTATTATCGCAATCAGGTGGTTTTAAGATATTTCAAATAAGTATTAAAATACACTTGAATAAATGTTCATATAACTATTGACATATGAGAAAAATAATAATATAATGACAATACATCGTATGAATAGTTGCTCATGTGTTCATGTGAGGTATTTTAAAAGGAGGTGATAATGTGACTCAAAAGTTTAATTCAATTGAAAGATGTGACTGCAGTGTAATTCATGAGGATATTGTAAATCAGGTTAGAGATAGAATGCCTCAAGAAGAAAGCCTTTATGATTTAGCGCAATTATTTAAAGTATTTGGGGATCTAACACGAATCAGGATACTATGGGCTTTAAATGAATCTGAAATGTGCGTTTGTGATATCGCTGTATTACTTGACATGACACAATCAGCAATTTCTCATCAACTGAGAGTCTTAAAGCAAACTAACTTAGTGAAAAATAGAAGAGAAGGCAAAGTAGTATATTATTCCTTAGTTGATGAACATGTAAGACAAATATTTGACCAAGGTTTAATTCATATCAACGAGGAGCGGAATCAGGAGGATGATGATAGAAATGAAAAAGATTAAAGAACAACAATCACAGGAAAGCCATAGCCATGATCATGGGAAAATGCCAGTTGTTTTGTATTTTATTGGTTTAGCATTGGCACTTACTGCATTATTTTTAAATGATGAATATTCGTTATTAAAAAACATTTTATTTTCTATTGCGTCGGTGAGCGCTGGTTTTCACGTCATTGTTCTTGAAGGAATAGGCGAAACTGTAGAGAACACAAAAAAACAACGGAGATTTACACCTAACTCTCATATTTTAATGGGCTTAGCGGCACTTGGCGCTTCTCTGATGGGGGATTTTTGGGAAGGAACGTTATTGATTCTTATTTTTTGTGGTGCGCATTTTCTTGAAGATTATGCTGAAGGAAGAAGCAGAAGAGAAATTACTAAATTACTCGAAATGAATCCCACGACAGCTAGACTAATCATGGCCGACGGAAACACAAAAATCGTTGATGTTAGTGAATTAAAAGTTGGAGATCAACTCCAAGTGTTAAACGGTGATCAAGTACCCATTGATGGAGTGATTTTATCTGGCACTACCTCAATTGATGAATCTTCTATTAATGGTGAAAGTATACCGAAAGAGAAGTCTAAAGGTGATGGGGTTTTTGGGAGTACGATTAATGGAACAGGTACTTTTATTATGGAAGTCACTAAAGAAAACAAAGATACGGTCTTCTCGAAAATATTACAATTAGTTAATCAAAACCAAGATAATCAGACGAAAGCAGCTAGTATTATTCAAAAGTTTGAACCTAAATATGTTACTTTAGTTTTGGTCGTAATACCTTTAGTAATGGTACTTTCTCCTATTCTATTTGATTTGACATGGTCGGAAAGTATTTATAGAGGACTAGTGCTTTTAGTCGCAGTTTCCCCTTGTGCCTTGGCAGCAGCTACTGTATCAGTAACTTTGTCAGCAACTTCTAACCTAGCTAAAAAAGGAGTTCTTTCAAAAGGAAGCACTTACCTATCACAATTTGCGAATATAGATGCAATTGCTTTCGATAAAACAGGAACCCTTACTAATGGGAAACCTGAAGTAACAAATTATTATTTTGCCGATTATGTGAATGAAGAGAAAATTATCGATATTATAGTGGCTCTCGAAAAAGAATCTAATCACCCACTAGCAAATGCTATATTAGAAAAATTTGAAGCTAAAAATAAAATAGATATCGAAGTTACTAATCAAATTGGGATAGGTTTAACAGGAAATTATAATCAAAAGACTTATCGTATTGGTAAACCTACCTCTTTTGAGGGTGTTTCTGACGAGTATACCCTTTTAAATAATGAATGGGCAACAGAAGGAAAGACAGTAGTATACGTAGCAGAAAATGAAGAAGTTATTGGACTTATAGCTCTAATGGATATTCCGAATGAGCATGCAAGAGCTACAATTGATTACTTTAAGAAACTTGGTATACACACTACTTTAATTACTGGTGATTCGGAAATGACAGGAAAAGCTGTGGGTGAACAATTAGGAATTGATGAAATTATCGCTAATGTCATGCCTGAAGATAAATCTAGAATCATAGATGAACAAAAAGGAAAATATGGTGTGACCGCTATGGTCGGAGATGGTGTGAACGATGCTCCAGCTCTTGTTAATGCAGATGTTGGTATTGCTATGGGAGATGGTACTGATGTGGCAGTAGAAGTATCCGATTTGGTTTTAATGCAGAACAATTTAACTAGATTAACACAGTCACATAAAATTTCTAAAAAAATGAATCGTGTTATTTGGCAAAACATTGTTTTTTCAATGGCAGTTGTTGTCTTTTTAGTTATAGTTAGTTTGTTAGGGCTAACTGATATTGAAATCAGTGTAATCATTCATGAGGGAAGTACTTTAGTCGTTATATTTAATGGACTTCGATTATTAACATCTAACTAATCTATGTCTACAGACAAATTAGGTATTTAAAAATTAGCAGAAAAAAAATAAGATAAAACGTTAAATATATAATAATACTATTTAGGAGGATTTAAAATGAAAAAGAAATTTACACTTAAAGGTTTAGAGTGTGCGAATTGTGCTGCGAAAATGGAGAAAGTTATTAATGAGCTTGATGGAGTAAAGGAAGCGACAGTCAACTTTATGACTCAAAAGCTGGTTATTGAAGGCGAAGATGAAAAAATGCCTACAATTATACAAGAAGCAGAAAAAATCGTGAAGAAAATTGAACCTGACACTGTAATGAAAAAAGCATAAGGGAGGTGTAAGAGAATGAAAAATCGACTATGGCGAATAATTATTGCTGCAATATTATTTATTGTAGCCACAGTAATTGATGTGAATGCTGAGTGGGTAAATATTTCTATATATCTAATAAGTTATATAATTGTAGGCGGAGATATTATTAAAAGAGCTATTAGAAATATTTCTAGAGGCAAAGTCTTTGATGAGAACTTTTTAATGTCTATTGCTACGATTGGTGCAATGTTAATCGGTGAGTATCCAGAAGGTATTGCAGTTATGCTGTTTTATCAAGTTGGTGAACTATTTCAAAGTTACGCAGTTGATAAGTCAAGAAGATCAATTGCCGAGGCTATGGATATACGGCCAGATTATGCAAATGTTAAAAGGGGCGATGAAGTTATAAAAATTGACCCTGATGAAGTACAAATTGGTGATATTATTGTAATTAAACCAGGGGAGAGAGTTCCGCTTGATGGTAAGGTAATTGAGGGAAATTCAATGGTTGATACATCAGCACTTACAGGTGAGTCTGTTCCGCGTGAGGTAGAAGTGGGTCATGAAATTTTAAGTGGATGCATTAATATTAATGGAGTTATTACTGCAGAAGTTACTAAAGAATATGGAGAATCTACTGTAAGTAAGATTCTTGATTTAGTTGAAAATGCAAGTAGTAAAAAGTCCCAATCAGAACAATTCATTACGAAATTTGCAAGATACTATACTCCAATTGTTGTAATTATTGCAGTTTTCCTTGCTATTATTCCGCCTCTTGTTATAGATGGGGCAACCTTTAGCGACTGGATATACAGAGCATTAACATTCCTAGTAGTTTCTTGTCCATGTGCTCTTGTAGTCTCTATTCCTTTAAGTTTCTTCGGTGGAATAGGTGGAGCATCTAGAAAAGGTATTTTAGTCAAAGGTAGTAATTATTTAGAGGCATTAGCAGAAGCTGAAATAATCGTATTTGACAAAACGGGAACACTTACAAAGGGTGTATTTAATGTACAGGAAAT
>JAGXRV010000098.1 GCA_018335695.1 Clostridium sp. | reverse complement strand
GCGCTTGATGTCTGGTATGTTGACAACTGGAGCAGTTGGCTTGATTTGAAGATTTTGTGGCTTACCTTGGTTAAGGTGGTGAAACGCAGCGGGATTAGTGCTGCGGGGCATGCCACCATGCCGGAGTTCCGGGGCCGAGATGTTAGGTTATAAGAGGGTTATAAACAACCGGTTGAATCCTGCTGCGGTTATCAGAACACCTTTTGGACTCTATCTTCAGGGTTGTTTCAAGGATAGTGAGGACTATGCATTAGACCTCAAGATGCTAAACGCTGTCGGATTTTAGTTTGCCTGAAACGTGGGGTGTAGAAATGAAAAATCTTGTCATCCTAGGTGCTGGAGGCTTTGCCAGGGAGGTAGCTTGGTTGGTAGAGGAAATCAACCGGGAGATTCCTACCTGGAACCTACTAGGATTTATTGACCAAAATGAAACCAAATGGGGGATCGTACTTGATGGCTATCCGGTATTGGGTGGCTTTGAAACTGTAATAAATTCACCAAATGGTAGTGACTTGAATACAGTTTGCGCTGTTGGCGATCCGTTGTCCAAAAAAAGTTTGGTCGAACGAGCACGAATAGCGGGCTTTACTTTCGTTAATTTAATTCATCCGAATGTATGCATGTCAAATCAAATAAGAATGGGTGTTGGAAACATTATTTGTGCAGGAAATACGCTTACGGTTAATATAGAAATAGGAAATCATGTGATAATAAATTTAGCTTGCACCGTAGGGCATGATTGCAAAATTGGTGATTATTCAACCGCTGCACCAGGAGCCAACATTTCGGGTAACGTGACTATTGAGGATGGTTGTGACCTGGGAACAGGTTTTAGCATAATCCAAGGCCTTCGTATTGGTGCATGGACGGTGGTCGGTGCGGGAGCGGTGGTTACCTGCGACATCCCGGCTCATTGCACCGCTGTAGGTGTTCCGGCAAAACCGATTAAATTTCATGACCAAGATGAACGTTCTAAAAAGCTTTTGCACCGGGATTTATAGCCGGATAATCGTCTTTATTTTGGTTTGTGGTGATGCTGTCGAGTTGCAGCTGCTTTGAAAGGTGGTTCTACGTGACAATACTAGCTGTTGATGGGGGGAGTCCCATCCGTAATTTTCCTCTTTCTCCCTGGCCTTATTTTGAGGATGATGAGATTCAGGCTGTAAAAAAGGTACTGATCTCTGGAAAGGTTAACTACTGGACGGGCGAGGAGGGCAGGAAATTTGAGGAAGAGTTTGCCCGGTCGGTGGGTTGCGGGTTTGCCGTGGCTCTAGCCAACGGTACTGTTGCTCTGGAACTGGCTCTTTATGTTCTTGGCATCGGACCGGGGGACGAGGTGGTTGTGACAAGCCGTACTTTTATTGCCTCAGCAAGCTGCGTGGTGATGCGGGGTGCAAAGCCGGTGATGGCGGACGTGGATTCGGTGACCCAGGATATCACTGTCGAGACAATAAGGGCGGCCTTGACGCCGCAGACGAAGGCTATTATTGTAGTCCACTTAGCCGGCTGGCCGTGCGACATGGATCCTATCTTAGAACTGGCCCGGGGAAAAGGGCTGTATGTTATTGAGGATTGTGCACAGGCCGTCGGTGCCAGATATAAGGGGCGTTCGGTGGGTTCTCTGGGAGATGTGGCGGCCTTTTCGTTCTGTCAGGATAAAATCATGACTACCGGCGGTGAGGGGGGAATGCTCACCACCAACAGCAAAGAGCTTTGGGAAAAGGCTTGGAGCTTTAAAGACCATGGCAAGAGCTATGACGCAGTGTGCAATCGGCAGCATCCACTTGGTTTTCGCTGGTTGCATGAATCCTTTGGCACAAACTGGCGGCTGACGGAGATGCAGTCGGCTATCGGCCGGTTGCAGTTGGGTAAGCTGCCTGGCTGGGTAGAGACCAGGCGCAGGAATGCTGCCGTTTTGACGAAGGGCTTTTCGCGGATCCGGGGTTTGAGAGTGACGGTACCGACGGAGGAGATTTACCATTCATATTATAAGTATTATGCTTTTGTACGGTCGGAAATGTTGAAAGACGGTTGGAATCGGGATCGGATCTTGTCTGCCATCGTGGCTGAGGGCATTCCCTGTTTTAGCGGCAGTTGCAGTGAGATTTACCTGGAAAAGGCTTTTACTGACCGAGGATGGACGACTGAAAAACGATTGAGAACAGCAAGAGACTTGGGTGAAACATCTCTGATGTTCCTGGTCCATCCTTCTCTTTCGGGACAGGACATGGATGATGTCTGCCGGGTGGTGGATAAAGTGATGGCGGTTGCAACCCGGGGTGGTTAAAGGGGGTAAAAATGCTTGAGGTGGTCACAGCGTCGTGTTTACATATTGGTTTTGTTGGATGTATTCCTGGTTAACCTGGCCTTAGGGTTAGCCATGTGGCTAAGGTTCGAGGGAGCAGTGCCGCCAAAGGTTATAGATGGTGCGCTGCGCTTGGCTATTCCATTTACGGTGGTGCGAATTTCCTGCTTTTATGCTTTCGGTCTTTATAATCGTCTTTGGCAATATGCAAGTACGGGTGAGATCCTGTCAATAGTTCGTGCTGTGACGTTGGGGAGCCTGCTAAACGTCTCTCTTGCCTACTTTTTAATGGAGAGAGACGGTTTTCCATTGCCGCGGTCGGTCTTTGTTTTTGCATGGTTGTTAGAGGTTTTTTTTGTTGGCGGGATTCGGTTTTGTTGGCGGTTGTACCGTGATTATGTACTTAAGACAACAGTTTTGCTTGAAGGTAAGCCGGTATTAATAGTGGGCGCCGGGGATGCTGGTGTGGCTGTGGCAAGGGAAATGAAAAACCACTTTGGACAGCACCGACAGCCGGTGGGATTTGTTGATGACGACCCGCAGAAACAAGGAATGCAGCTAATGGGGCTGAGAGTGTTGGGGGGGAGGGATGATATCCCGCGCTTGGTTTATGACTGCGCGGTGGAAGAGATTATTATCGCTATGCCTTCGGTGTCGGGGCGTGTGGTACGCGAACTCGTGGAGATATGTCAGTCTACCGGGGTGCGGCTGAAGACCTTGCCGGGTATGTATGAGCTGATTGACGGTAAGGTGACTCTGAACCAAATCCGTGATGTCCATGTGGAGGACATCCTGGGCAGGGATCCGGTTCAGGTGGATCTGGAATCTATAGCCGGTTATCTGGCAGGCAAGGTCGTTCTCATCACTGGGGCTGGGGGTTCAATCGGGTCTGAGTTGTGTCGGCAGGTGGCGCGGTTTGCGCCCGTAAAGCTTATTTTGTTGGAATATTCGGAGAATAATGTTTATGATATCCACCAGGAACTAGAGGATATTAACGACAAACTGGACATGGTTCCAGTAGTGGCGGACATTAAAGATGCTACTGCTATTGATGAAGTTTTCCGTAAGTATCGGCCGCAGGTGATTTTCCACGCCGCAGCCCACAAACATGTGCCGTTGATGGAGACTAACCCTGCGGAGGCTTTGAATAACAACATCCTAGGTTCTTGGTGTGTTGCCCGTATAGCTCATAAATATCGAGCGGAGGCCTTTATTCTTATTTCTACTGATAAAGCCGTGAATCCAACTAGTATTATGGGGGCAAGTAAGCGGGTGGCAGAAATGGTGGTGCAGGAAATATCGTGTACCAGCCAGACCCGCTTTGCGGCGGTGCGTTTTGGTAATGTTATTGACAGCAAGGGCAGTGTGGTGCCTCTTTTCAGGAAACAAATTGCTCGAGGCGGACCGGTAACTGTTACCCATGCGGAAATGATCCGCTATTTTATGACTATCCCCGAGGCCGCTCAACTGGTTATCCAGGCGGGGGCTATGGCCTGTGGAGGTGAAGTTTTTACTCTTGATATGGGCGAACCGGTAAAGATTGTGGATTTGGCCAGGAGCATGATCCGGTTGTCCGGCTTTGAGCCGGATGAGGATATTAAAATAGTATATTCCGGTATTCGTTCCGGAGAGAAGCTATATGAAGAGCTTTTTACTGCTGAAGAAGAAGTCAGTGCTACTCGGCATCAGCGTATCTATGTAGGCAAACTAAAAGGAGTAGATACCGCTGCTTTAGAGGCTCTTTTAATTAAACTGAGACAGCCTGGCTGGTATGCGGACAAGGAAGAGGTGATTGCTTCTTTGCGCTCTCTTATTCCTGCTTTCCGGGTGGACAAGCAGGAGTTGTGGGGAGTTAGTGAGACTGTTCGAGATGCTGTTAAAAGTGCTCTTCAGGAAAAGCCTACTCGGGAAGCCCGGGGCTTGCTTGTCAGTGATGAAAAGCCTCAGTTGGCTCAATCAGGCTAGACGAACTAAAAATATTTATAAACGGATTCAAAAGGCACCCCTGCCAACTCCAAAGCAGGGGTGCCTTTTGACAAAATGTTATTACCTTTCAGCTATCAGACGATACAGCATGGTTGCCGCTTCTGCCCTGGTAGTCGCACTTCCCGGTCGGAACGTCCGATCATGGAAGCCACGAACCAAGCCGGCTCTGCTGGCCGTACTGATTCCATCCGCTGCCCAGGGCGGGAGCACTTGCACATCTGCAAAGTCAGTGCCCACATTCCTATTAACAGGCACTAAGCCTTTGCGGATCACACGTTGCAGAATTACAGCCATCTCCGCCCTGGTAATCAGGCGGGAGCCTGCAAACGTCCCATCAGCGTAACCGGCAACTAAGCCTGCTTCCGCAGCCGCACCAATTGCGCCTTGCGCCCAATCAGTTGCATCAGTAAATCTGGTTGCTGCTTTTGGCTTCGCCTCAAGACCCAGAGCACGCGTCAGCATGCTAACAAACTCTGCCCTGGTAACATTGGCGTTTGGATTAAAACTACCATCAGGGAAACCGCTGAGAATGCCCATACCGGTGAGAGTTTTGATAGAACCCCTACCCCAGTGGTCAGCAATATCAGTCAACGGCGGCAAAGGCTTCGTGGCAAACACCGCAAATTTCGAGAACCTGTCTACAGTAACTGAAATTGTGCCGCCTACGACTTGTCCTCCAAGGAATATCCAGCGTCCGGTCCGCTCATTGTAAACGAACACGCCCGGCACCTGTCCTGTAGCAACCTTGGCAGCATCGAAGTTCAGTGTTAACTGCACGGGCGCCGTGAACTCGCCGCCGGTCATGGTCAGCACCAGAACTTCACTAGCAGCGGTGAGGCCAACTCCAGTCGCTGCGGCAATTAACGGCACTGCTGTCTCTTCAGTCATAATCTGTGCGGTAATAATGGGCGCCGTTCCAGTAATGGCGCCCGCTGTCACGGTAACAGCTACTATGCCTTCAAGCTTTACTTCCGAAGCCTGCCCGGCAAGGATGGACTGCTCAACTACATTTGGAGGCGCTGGAGTAGGTGTAGGAGTTGGAGTAGGTGTAGGAGTTGGAGTAGGAGTTGGAGTAGGTGTAGGAGTTGGAGTAGGTGCAGTTCCACAAACTTGTCTTGGTGCAAGCCTGTGTCCGACAGTCCCATCACCAAGCTGTCCAGCCCAATTTTCTCCCCATGCCCAGAATGTTCCATCTCTTCTTACGGCAAGCGAATAATCATCTCCCGCTGCTATAGAGGCCACATCTGTTATGTCTTGGACCTGAACTGGAGCAAGCTTGCCTGTGCGCGTTCCGTCGCCAAGCTGTCCCTCCCAATTTGATCCCCATCCCCATAGGGTTCCATCTCTTCTTAAAGCAAGAGAATGGCCCCATCCTGCGGCAACGGAGACCACATCTGTTATACCCTGAACTTGAATTGGCGCAAACCTAGCATAACGCGTCCCGTCGCCAAGCTGTCCATCTTTATTCAATCCCCATGCCCATAGGGTTCCTCGAAAGAATGGCTCCATCCTGCGGTAACGTAGACCACATCTGTTAACCCCTGGATCTGAACTGGTGCAAGCCTACCTGTATTCGTCCCGTCGCCAAGTCGTCCATTCCAATTCGATCCCCATGTCCATAGGGTTCCATCTCTTCTTACAGCAAGAGAATGACTTTGACCTGCTGCTATGGAGGCCACATCTGTTATGCCTTGAACTCGAACTGGCGCAAACCTAGAATAATACGTCGCGTCGCCAAGTTGTCCCCACAGATTGTGTCCCCATGCCCAAAAGCAATAGCTAAGATCATTTTGGTAATTTTCGCTTTCGGCGCAAGGCAATGATAAGGATGATGTCAAGGCTATAATTGCAGAGTGCTGAGCCTCTGCGCTTTGATATAAAAATTCTTGAAGACAGCTGAGCAAACATTTTTTTGCCTTTAAAATGAAAAATAATGGACGAATTTTTCATCTAGTTTTATTTAGTTTCATCGTATTTGTTGTCAAAATTGTTGTCAACTTTCAATAATTACTTATCAATTTCTATAATTTAGACAACAGCG
>JAGXRV010000097.1 GCA_018335695.1 Clostridium sp. | reverse complement strand
CCCGTCTATATCACTAAAAACGGAACCGGTGATTTAGTAGTGATGAGCATGGAAGTCTATGAAAAGCTTGTGGGCAAGTTTGAATTGTATAAGCTATTAGATGAGGGTTTTGAAGCAGCCAAAGATAACAAAGTCGCAATTGCAGAGGATGTTTTTCAAAGAATCGAGCGTGAACTTGCGGAATGAAAAGTTATGAGGTGGTAATGACAGCCCATGAAACTAGAATCGGGCACATTCAGGCTTGCTGGGCTAAAGAAATTGGCGTATAATATCTTTAGATTAGGCAAGGAGGATCGTTTCATGCCAAACATTAAATCCAGTACGGACTTGAGGAATAACTATAATGAAATTTCAACATTCTGCCGTGAAAGCAGGGAGCCTGTCTTTATTACGAAAAACGGACAGGGTGATTTGGCCGTTATGAGCATGGAGGTTTATGAGATGCTAAGCGGTAAGCTTGAACTATACCGCTTACTTGACGAGGGAAGAGTGGCGGTTACAGAAGGTAGTAAGCGTCCGCTTGAAGATGTCATGAGAGACATCAGGCAGGAAATTGCTGATGGCAAACTATAGGGTTGATATATCGGAACCCGCTGAAAACGACCTGCGCGATATTGTCCGCTATATCTCCGCGCAACTGTCAGCACCAATGACCGCACTCAAGATGATGGATACTGTGGAAGAGGCAATGGCGGGACTAGCACTCATGCCGGAAAAATATACTTTTGTGACGGATGAAAGGCTTGCAATGTTAGGATATCGCAAGCTGCCTGTAAAGAACTATGACAGCCCTGCTTGCTTTTCACCTTTTGCGGGTGAAGGGCAGGCAGGGCTAATTTTTTTTGTGTAGGCTAATGCGGCGGACAGTAGTTTTTGTGCCTCGCATGCCATAAATCCGTATCGCCCTCTTGAATCACGTAAAGCGGAAATAGTACAATATTGTCATAATAATATCAAAGGATGTGGGGGCAGGTGACTAAAATTGCGGTATCCGTCAGCACATAAGACCAGTGTCAAAATTAATACCGTATTAGCCCTATTTGTCTTCTACCTTGCAGCATTCTTGCCGATAGGCATGCTTTGCTACGCACGGGCTTATTTGGCTTTTGCCCACCATCGCCACAGCACCATTCTTTTTGAGGTTATGGCTAGTTTTGAACATCCGGCTAATTGGCCAGTGCAAACGCATTTAAGTTGGTACTGGCCGGCCTGGCACTTTCATGCGGGCACCTTGTCATCTCATAAAAGAGAAGTGGTTGAAGTCAATGAAAAGAGCGAGCAAGCCGTGGGATGGTCGGCAGTGTGGGGTGAAACAGCAGAGGCTAAGCTTGATCACTACCAGTATAAGGCGTCGGCGGAGAGCATTGTATGGAATAGGGGCCGCCCTGTCTCCGGTTTGCCGGAGCTTGAGCTGGTGGGAACCGTTTCCTATGAAGGTTTCCACTCTATAGAGGAACGATGGGATCCGGCAAAGCAGAAAACGGTTGAAGCCTATGTCAGGCTTACCAGTACACTACGGCAGGTGTATAATCAAGGTCCTATCTGGTATGTGTTCAGTGCCCACACCAGTCACCAAGCTGATTTGCGCACAGATACCGAGCTGGCACGCCTCTTGTCCCCCGAGGCACGTAGTGGCCGCGGGCACGACACGCGTCCACGCGGCACTTTCCAGGGGCTTACGGCGCCAGAAGACTCACCTGTGCTGAGAGCTGCCCTTGACGCGCTGTTCGCGCGAGCACAAAACCTTCAGCCCGGAGCACAGCCTCTAAGTCTGTTGCTGCAATGGGTTAGCAACATCAACTTCCGTTACGCCGGCACCTTATTTCTGAGCGACAACGCCTTATTGCATCTAATCTGGGCTACCGTTCTCTACGTTCCAACTCTCCCCATCCGCTATTTGCTGTTTGGGCCGCTGATCCTTGCTCCGCACTGGTTGGTGATGCCGCTGGCGTTGGTGTATCCTTTCGTGTTACTCCTTCTCGCATGGTTGCTCTCTAAGCGCTACTTCACTCCTCGCCTGTGGCGCGCTTGGAAATGGCTATTCTGGACGAGTTTTTTGGTGTGGTTTGCGTGTATTACAAACTGACTCCAGCGTGTTGGTCCCTTGCCAAGGCTAAGCCACCCTTTGCATATTATGAAGGGATGGCTTGATATACGGATATGCTCAATAGTTTTCAAAAATTGGGCGGGAGTTAAAATTTCAAGTTTTTCAATAACCACATCCAGAAAATCCTTATCGCCTGTTATTAGTATATTGTTTGTACCGCTAGGTCAATTGTATTCGGAGCGCCAGTTTGAGCGATAATGTACATTTGGGCTGCTCCGCGGATAATGCGAACATTTGACCCGTGGGCTCTGTTTTAAACGTTTGCAGTTACATTGTTGTAAACCGGCACCGCAATCGCCACGAGCACCCGGGCCAGCCTGCCAGTGGAGCTGGTCTGGTGTGAAGAAAATGGGGACAAAGTGGCTGCGCAAAAGAGAGAATGGCAAATAAAAAAGATGCCCAGACAAAAAAACTTAAAGTCTGCGCAAAAAAGGAGAAGGTGTGATGGAGAAGAATGTAGTTCTGCAATACCTGGCACAGCTTGATCGGCAGCGAGAAGAGATTTTCCGCCGTCTGGAGGCGGTGGATCCTGCACTGCTCTGGCAGCGCCCTGCGCCCGAAAAATGGTCTGTGGGTGAGCAGTTGGATCATACCCGTGCCATTGTGCGCTTTATGCGGCGCTTTATCGCTGTATTGTGGCCTTTTTTGTATCTGGTGGGCCGGCTGCGGCGCCACCGGCCTTACGTGACTGATATTGACGATGTATATGAGCGGCCCGGGTTTCCCCTCAATGTGGGCTGGCTCTGGCCCCCCAGGTTTGCACCGGAGAAGCCGGCTTCCCTTGCCGAACTGAAAGAGGCACTGGCAGAAGAACATCGCAAAGTGCGGGCTTTTTACGGCAGTAAACCGCCGGACATCCTGGGCAATGCGCCTCTGTACGACCCGGCCATCGGCTGGATGAATATGGTTTTGGTGCTGCGCGTAGGACTCCATCATGACGCCCACCATCATAAAGTGGTGGAGGAAATTCTGGAGAAACTGGGGTCACCCCTGCCGGAGCTTCCAGAGCATAAAGAGCCGGTATAAACCGTAGAGCGCCGCGGCCGCAGCAACCGGTGTCAGCAGCATAAAGAGGCCCACCAGGTTGAAAAAAGCCATCCAGGGACTTTTGCCAAAAAAGCTTTTCACTGCCGGCAGTTCCCGTATCATCGCTGCAATTTCCCGCGGAGAAAACCGCTCCTGGCGGCCCACGCTCAGCACATATTTGCCGCTGTTAGCCGGATTGGTCACATAAATCCGATAGTCTCCCGCCATCAGGCTCACTTCTATTTCCGGACCCTGTAAATAACGGTCACCGGCAAAAGGCTCGAAAAACGTCTCCCACTGGTGCTCCCCTCCATTAAGTGTAAGGATTGACCGGTCTTCACCGTCAACCACTGTTACGGTAAAGTCGGTGCGTGCAGCAGGCAGAGCCGGCACCAGCATGCTTATATAGAGAGAAAACGGCTCATCCTTCTCCAGCAGATATACATCCGGCTCCCCCTCGAGCAGGGCATAAAATGCCTGGGAAACCTCGGGGTTATTTATTTCCACGTTCTTTTCCCCCACCACCACCCGCGGCTGATGTGCCGCCGCAGTGGCCGGCAATAGCAAAAGAAGCATTAACGTCAGGCAGGATAATACATTTTTCACTCCAATCACCTCAGGTCGTCCTCAAATTTGCAGAAACTGCTCTTCTGTTTGCACTATTTGTAACTGTGCTGTACACCGGAATTGCAATCGCCACCAAAATACCAATATTTACCACCACCATCAGTTCAACCAACGTGAAGCCGTGTTAGACAAGGCTTTTTTTGTTTGTGTGTTTTTAAAGAACCCAATAAACACGGGGGTTCTTGGCACTTGATAATGTAATATAATGGGAGATAATATGGTTGTCGTAGCTATCAAAATGTAATGATGTGGTTATGGTAGCTATGAGAATAATAGGTATGCAGACTACACTGTTGCCGGACGATACTGAGAAATATTGTGTAAGATGCCTCGCAAAGGATGAGTCTATCTATTGATAAAAAGATTTTTATCGGTGGATGGTTTTATTTTTGCCTGAAAGTCTAGTATTTAAACTATTTCAATTAAAGGGACACCATACTTAATTACGATATTTTTGATTCCTCAGCGTATCACAGCTCTTTTTCTGCGGCTGCCCCTGAAGCTGCGGACTTGCTTGGCAAGAGAGGTAATTTGTGATAAACTGGAAGCGGGATAAACTCCAAAGGAGAAAGGCCATGCTGTCAGAGAAAAAAAGAGAAGATATTTCCTGGAATCCCGGGATGGCTGAAGGCAGACAAGAACTGCGACAGGTAATCGCGGAAAGCGCGGAGGGGCGGGATTTCAGCCTTTCGTTGCGGGGGTTTCTTGATTATTTTTATGCTGTCAGGGATAAGAAAGAAATGTTTGCTTTGATTGGGCGGGAACCGCTGCATTATGACAACGTTCCTGCTTATCAGTATGCGCTTTGTGCGGCAGCGGCTCATAAGCTGGCTAACGACCACGGCCTTAGAGTTCCTTCCTGGGTATGGAGGGAAAAATACTATATGAAAGAAATGTATTTTGGGAATATCGGCAAGGGCAGGCTCAGAATCTACAACATGCTTTATTCTCCAGCTGAATTTAAGCACCGTGGGCTGTTTGTGGATGAAAATATCCTGATGCGGGTGTGAGAAGATGCGCTTTTACCTGGAAAAAGAAGAAATACTAAAAAACCTTGAGCTGATAAATGAGGAGCTTAAGTTGCTTGGAATCCAGGGGGAGATACTGCTGGCTGGCGGGGCCGCCATGTGTCTTGCCTTTTCGGCCAGGTCGGCGACTAAAGATATTGATGCAGTCTATGAGCCTAAGACAGTTATAAATGAGCTTGCCGCAAAAATTGCCCGGCAAAAGGATCTCCCGGCATCATGGCTGAACGACTGTGTCAAAGGATTTATGAATGCAGCGGCTTATGAAAACAAATTGCCGCTGCAGAGCTATTCCAATTTAAAGCTGTACTCAGTGTTGCCGGAGTATTTGCTGGCCATGAAACTGATGGCCTCCAGAACTGACTCTGACACTGATAAAAACGATATCATCTTCCTGATGAAATACCTGGGAATAGACAGCAGTGAAAAGGCAATCCGGCTAATTGAGTCGGTCTTTAAAACTGAGCATATTTTGCCTAAGACCAGGTATGTTATAGAAGAATGCCTGGAAGTGATCCGCGAAATCTGAAAATCAGTCCTTCCACATTCTCATCAAGATAGAAGGTTGAACTTATGGAAAAGGAACTTCTAAGCCGGTACCGTTTTTTCCTCAAAGACAACATTCGTAAATTTATCGATTTTTCCAGGACAGATCAAAACAGGGGTGTTTTACCTCCTCCTCTGGAAAAACCCTACAGTGATGCTGCCCAGAGGATTGAGCTGGTAAAACCAGGAGCCTGGCAGGAAACAGGCAAAATTGACCTTACTACTGCCATAGGGCAGCGCCGCAGCAGAAGGTTATTCACGAGAAAGCTCCTTTCGCTGGAGGAACTTTCCTTCCTGCTCTGGGCCGTTCAGGGCCTCAGGGAACAACCTGTCTCTTATAATGCCTTCCGCACCGTACCCTCAGCAGGCTGCCGCCACGCCCTGGAGACTTACCTGGCTGTATTTAACGTGCAAGACCTGGTACCGGGCCTTTATCGCTACCTGCCCATTTCTCACCAGCTGCTTCTGGAGCATTCACCACCTGATCTTGCAGGGAAAACCATTAAAGCTGCTTTTGGGCAGTCATTTGTCGGTCAGTCGGCGGTTACTTTTATCTGGACAGCTCTGCCTTACCGTATGGAGTGGCGTTATGACCTGGCAGCCCATAAAGTAATTGCTATTGATGCAGGTCATGTCTGCCAGAACCTGTATCTTGCCTGTGAGGCCATCAAGGCCGGAACATGCGCTATCGCTGCCTATGACCAAGAAGAAGCAGACGCGCTGCTCGGCGTGGACGGCGAAGAAGAGTTCGTTATTTACATGGCACCCGTTGGCAAAATCTAAAGTTGACTGCGGTGCTACCGCAACACGTACAATGTATAATACTCGGAAATACAAAAACCACGGGAAGCTTAAAAACTCCCGTGGTTTCTACGTGTGCGACGGGCAGTCGCATCCGTTGTGTACTACCTGACTTGACCGAATTAGTGATCACATTTACTTCAAGGCTTCAATAATCATTTGAATATTCTTTGGAACTTTTGGCTTTACCGGATAAGAAGTTCCTTTGATCCTGCCCTCCCGCTGACACATAACGAGTCAGCGTGGAAAGTGCTAAAAACACCTGAATTTATTCGCTTTTTGGCATATTTGTAGTAGCTTTAATCCTCGTTATGTGATACAATATACGTAACGAGGAGGTGTTCAGATGGCCGCCATTATTTGCCAGACAGATAAGCGTTCCGGGATTACATACGCTTACGAGTCCGTGTCCTACTGGGACAAGGAAAAGCAACAGTCACGTTCTAAGCGGACCCTCATTGGCCGGG
>JAGXRV010000096.1 GCA_018335695.1 Clostridium sp. | reverse complement strand
TAGGGTGAGGGTCTGACCGACTCTATTCCCCTCATCCTCCCGACAACTCCCCTCTCCTCTCGGAAGGGTTAAGGTACTACTATTCCCCTCTCCCTCTGGGAGAGGGCTAGGGTACAACTATTCCCCTCTCCCTCTGGGAGAGGGCTAGGGTGAGGGTCTGACCGACTCTATTCCCCTCATCCTCCCGACAACTCCCCTCTCCTCTCGGAAGGGTTAGGGTACTACTATTCCCCTCTCCCTCTGGGAGAGGGTTAGGGTGAGGGCAAAGAGCAGGAACACTATATCAATTCATCTTCTCTCTCCCGCCTGGCTTTCACTTCACAGTAAATTTTTTCAAGCACAGCATCTATTTCATTGAAAACATCGTTATTCCAAAATCGCAAAACAAGTATCCCCTGTTCCGCAAGATACTCATCTCTGCGAGCATCCCGCTTTTGTTCATTTTCCTCGTTATGCTGTCCCCCATCCAACTCTATAGCCAATTTCAGCTCATGACAATAAAAATCTAAAACATACGGCGGAAAACTGTGCTGACGGCGAAACTTAACATTAGCAATTTGTCTTCCTCGCAACAACCTCCACATCAGGTTCTCAGCATTAGTAGCTTGACTGCGAAGTTTTTTGGCAAAATTCAGAAGCTCTACAGGACACGGAGTTTTCGGTCGATTGATCTTCATCACCCCCGAACTTCTCTCTAGCCACTGACAACCTTATTCTTTCTTCTTGCTAAGTCATGCCTTGCAGCAGCCCTCAGCCTAATTGCCCTCACCCTAACCCTCTCCCAGAGGGAGAGGGATTTTGAAAGAGATGCGCCGCTTTTCAACAGCGAGCTAAGGCTTCCAGCAAACCGTCTATAGTATACTCGCTCGCCTCCAGATCAATCGCCAGACCTAGATCGCGGGCCGCCTTGGAAGTGATCGGCCCGATACTTACCAGCTTAACTCCTTGCAGGCTCTCAACAATATTTTCCGCAGCCAGCATTTCCACAAAGTTTTTGACGGTGGAAGAACTGGTGAAAGTTATATAATGAATCATCTTCTCAGCCAGCAAATCTTTTAATAATTCGGCATCACCGCCGCCGCGAACGGTACGGTAGGCGACCACATTATCGACAACAGCGCCCATTTCAGCCGCCAAAGATTCCGGCAGAATTGCCCTGGCAATATCGGCGCGGGGCAATAGAACCCTTTCGCCGGGCTGCAGCTTCCCGCGCAAGCCCGCGATGATCGCTTCGGCTACATATTCTGAAGGAACATATTCTACACTCAGGCACATTTCCTCCAGACGTTCCTTTGTTTTTGGGCCGATAGCGCAAAGCTTGACTCCTTTCAGATCCCGTATATCGCCCCCAAGATAGCGCAGACGGCTAAAGAATGAGTCAACGCCGTTAACACTGGTAAAAATCAGCCACTGATAGCTGTCCAACTTAGCGATAGCCTCGTCCATCGGTGCAAAATCTTCCGGCTCAACAATTTCAATTGCCGGAAACTCCCAGGCTTCACCACCCATCTCTTCAATCCGGCGAGACAAATCGCTTGCCTGTTCGCGCGAACGTGTCACCACCACCCGCTTACCAAAGAAGGGCTTTTCTTCAAACCAGGAAAGTGTCTCACGCAGTTTTACCACTTCACCGACGATAATAATCGCGGGTGAGGTAAAGCCGGCTTCAGCCACTTTTGCCACAATATCAGCCAGTGTGCCGGTCAGCACTTGCTGCTCGGGACGAGTACCCCAACGGATTAAGGCTACCGGGGTTGTTTCCGCCCGGCCGTTATCCACCAAATTCTTGACGATCATCGACAGGTTGCCGACCCCCATCAGAAAGACCAGCGTACCGATGCCGGTGGCAATTTTATCCCAAGCAATGGAAGAAGCAGTCTTATTCGGATCCTCATGACCGGTGATAATCGCAAAACTGGAAGTACAATCGCGGTGCGTCACCGGAATGCCGGCATAAGCCGGTACAGCAATCGCAGAGGTGATTCCCGGCACGACTTCAAAGGGTACTCCGTTAGCTCTAAGCAACTCCCCTTCTTCACCGCCGCGGCCGTAAACATAGGGGTCGCCACCTTTTAGCCTAGTCACTATTTTGCCTGCCAGCCCCTTATCGACGAGCAGCTGGTTAATTTCTTCCTGGCGCAAAGTATGGCGGTCGGGGAGCTTACCCACATAAATCATTTCACAGTTTTTTGGCGCATAGCTCAGGAGGCGCTTAGCGGCCAGGCGGTCATAAACGAGTACTTCGGCTTTTTTAATACACTCCAGCCCTTTGACGGTAATCAACCCCGGGTCGCCTGGACCGGCACCTACCAAATAAACAATTCCCACTTTAGCCATTAGCCTCAAACTCCTGTCTCACTTGGATTAGCAATTCGGCGGCACCGCGGCCGATAAGCGCCGCAGCCAACTCCTTGCCCAGCGTTACGGCATCGGCAGCATTGCCGCGATACTGCTCACGCAAAATTGTACTGCCGTTCAAACTGGCGACCATCCCGTCCAGTACCAGCTCCTCTCCATCAAAGCGGCCGTGAGCGCCGATTGGCACCTGGCAGCCGCCTTCAAGGCGGCGCAAAAACGCTCGTTCCGCGATTACTGCGGCGGCTGTGGGCGGATGATTCAAAACAGCTACCAGTTGATTGGTGAAATCATCTTCTTCCCTGGTTTCAATTCCCAAAGCACCTTGTCCAACCGCAGGGAGAAACTTATCGGCAGGCAGGATTTCCGTGATTTTAGCAGTCCAACCCAAGCGATGAACGCCGGCATATGCTAAAATCAGTCCATCCATCTCCTGTTCAGCCAGCTTGCGAAAACGGGTGTTTAAATTGCCGCGCACGGGCACAATGCGCAAGTCGGGACGATGATGAAGCAGTTGCGCGCTGCGGCGCAGGGAAGAAGTGCCGATAATTGCCCCATGCGGAACCGCAAGCAAAGCGGTCTTCCCGTCTTTAGCGATATAACAGTCGCGCGGATCCTCCCGTTCAGTGATGGCGCCTATTTTTAAGCCGGCAGGGAGGGCGGTAGGCACATCTTTGATACTATGGACGGCAAAGTCAATTTCCTTGCTTAAAAGAGCGTTTTCAATCTCCTTAACGAACAATCCTTTGTCGCCGATTTTCGCCAGCGCCACATCCAGAATTTTATCGCCTTCTGTTTTAATTTGTTCAATTACGAAGTCTATCTCGGGAAAATGTTCCTGCAACCTGCCGATAATATAACGGGTTTGAGTCAGGGCAAGTTCGGAATCCCGGCTGCCCACCGTCACAACTTTCCTCACACGATTATCCTCCCAACGACTAAATATTACTTAATCAGTAGCTTCAATCAGTCGGTTTATTTCTTCCTCCAAGCCAGCAATACCCTCATCTTCAATGACTGAAAGCAAATCGGCAGCGGCTAAGACGGAAAATACCCGTTTGCGCCTGCCGGGGTCGGCGATTTCCGCCAAAACGCGGCTGCGAGCGGAACCCAAGGCGGCTAGCAGCAAACCATAGTTTTCGTCAAAATCTTCCTCCAATTTGCGGCGGATCTTGCGTGCCATAGCCGGCAGAGTGCCGCCGGTAGAAACGGCGATCGTCAGCGGTCCGCGCCTGATGGTAGCAGGAACAAGAAAATCACAGAGCTCCGGTGCGTCCACCACATTCACCGGAATTTTCTCCTGCCGGCAATGCAAGGCAACCAAACGGTTTACCGCCGGCTGGTTTGTGGCGGCAATCACAAGGCTTGCGTCGGCAGTATCGTCAGTCTCAAAAGGGCGGCAAAACGCAGCAATTTGCCCCGCATTTGCTAAAGCTGCCAACTCAGGCGAAAGCGTCGGACTGACAACCCGTACGGCGGCACCACAATCAAGCAGTGATACCACTTTCCTTGACGCTACGTCGCCGCCGCCGACTACCAGGCAACTCTTATCCTGCAGTGCCAAAAAGACGGGATAGTAGTTGATCATTGTAAAAAAACTACCTCCCATCCTTAGTAAAACTGATGAAGGCCACCGGCAAAGAAAAAGCGCACCGCAAAATAATTAAAGAGCACTGTGGCAAAACCGCAAGCATTGAGCATAGCGACTCTTCTGCCCTGCCAACCGCCGGAAAGACGGGTATGCAGGTAGGTGGCGTAGACAATCCAGGTAACGAGAGCCCAGATTTCTTTCGGCTCCCAACGCCAGAAGGCACCCCAAACATTCTGCGCCCAAAGAGCACCTAAGAAAACGCTGATTGTCAGCAGAAAAAAACCAATTGACACCAGTTTATAATTATAATGATCTAATACGTCAAGACTTGGCAATTTAGAAACAAGAGCAGATAGCTTCTTCTTTTTCAGTTGATTGTCCACCGACAGATACATCAGTGATGTCACAAAGGCTACCGTAAAAGTGCTATAGGCAGCAATCACAGTGATAATGTGAAAAAACAACCAGATGCTTTTATACTCCGGCGGCAAAGATGCCCTTTCGGCGGAGATGAAAAAGGCAAAAAAGAGAACGGCAAAAAGAGCCGGAACGGCAAAAGGAAAGACGGTACGGAAACCGTAAGACCTTTCCAGTAAAATAATCACAAAGGTTACCGCCCAAGCCAGAAATAACAACGTTTCATAAAAAGTGAAAATAGGAAAATAGCCGTAAGTGACAGCGCGTGCAGCTATTAAAACAGTCAACGCCGAAAACGCAAGAAAAAACAGCCTGCGAGCGATGACAAAAAGCTCCTTGCCGCTGCCCAACAGGTCGATCAGAAAAAGAACTGCAGACGTAAAAAGGAAACAGAGCAACAAAATATAGAGTGCAAACTCGCCGTTAATCACTGCCTGCCCCCCTCTGCAAGAGCGACTACTCGCTCCTCTTCCCGCAAGTCGGTTTGATGACCGTTCAATTCTTCAGTTAAATCGAAAAGCTGACAAAGCGATGTCACAAAAACCTCGCTTCTATCCTCGAGCGCAAACTCTTTAATGCGCAACACCGGTTCTTTTAAAATACGATTCACAATAGCACGAGTCAAATTTTCCACATGTTTCTTCTCTTTGTCACTCAGATTAGCAAGTTTCTTTAAAGAAACATCCAGCTCGCTTAGGCGAATCGTCTCCGCCTTGTGGCGCAGCGCGGCAATCAATGGGGTTACTTCCTGCGTCTTTAGCCAAGACTGGAAGTGGGAGATTTCTTCTCTGATAATATGCCGCGCTTTGACAGCCTCATGCTGACGATCTTTTAAGTTGGCAGCCACTACCGCCTGCAAATCATCAATATCATAAAGATAGACGTTATCCAGTTCATTAACCCGCGGGTCAATATCTCGCGGCACCGCGATATCAATTAAAAAGATGGGTTTGCCGCGACGGGTGCGCATTACCGCCGCCATTTCTTCTTTCTCTAAGATAAAATGCGGTGCGCCTGTGGATGAAATAACAATATCAGCTTTAAAGAGACATTCTCGCCTGTTCTCATAATATTCGGCTACACCGCCGAAACAGTTAGCCAGTTTGTCGGCTCGCTCTTTTGTACGGTTCACCACTATCACTTCTTTCACACCCTGGTCATAGAGATGGCGCAATGTCAGCTCGCTCATTTTCCCTGCTCCCAGCACCAGCACGGTACGGTTATCTAAACGGCCAAAAATTTTCTTGGCCAGTTCCACCGCAGCATAGGAAACAGAAGCAGCATTCTGGTTGATGCCCGTTTCTGTCTGCACTCGTTTAGCCGCAGTTACCGCTTGGCGAAAGAGAGCATGGAAGACAGCTCCTACCGTTTCCGCCTCTTTTCCTTTAGCGTAAGCATCTTTGACCTGCCCAAGGATTTGTGTCTCCCCTAAAATCATGGAGTCCAACCCGGCGGTAACCGTAAAAAGATGCTCAACCGCTTTCTCCCGGGTATAAATATACAAATTAGGCCGCAGGGCTGCAGTATCAATCTCCTTAATTTCAGCCAAGAGCTGCATAACCTTCTGCTGCAATAACTCCGGCTCTGCACCCACAGCATAAATCTCCGTCCGGTTGCAGGTAGTTAAGATGATGGCTTCCGAAATTTCGCAGCTTGCCTTACAGAACGCCAAAGAACGGGTCAGCTGGCTTTCGGTGAAAGACAACTTTTCCCGCAATTCGACCGGAGCTGTTTTGTGGTTGATACCTAGGATCATTATTTCTGTCACCTGTCACACCTCACAAGGTAGTCGCTCAGGCGGCGCAAATTTTAGACGTTGGCCTCGTCCTAACCCTCTGCCCTGGTCCCTTTCCCCCTCTGCCTTCTGCCCTCACCCTAACCCTCTCCCAAAGGGAGAGGGGAATTGTAGAGGTATATCCAGAGGGAGAGGGGAGTTGTAGAGGTATATACGAAAGTAGAGGGGAGTTGCTTATACCCTCGCCCAGAGGGAGGGATCTCCCTATGCCCTCGCCCCACTTGGGGGGAGAGGGAAAGGGTGAGGGGGGAGCGTAGCGTGGGAGAGGGGAGTTGCTTATACCCTCGCCCCCTTTAGGGGGAGAGGGAAAGGGTGAGGGGGGGCGACTCGGCTAGCTCACAGATGCCTTCTGCCCTCACCCTAACCCTCTCCCAAAGGGAGAGGGGAGTTGTAGAGGTATATACGAAAGTAGTGGGGAGTTGCTTATACCCTCGCCCAGAGAGAGGGCTCTTCCTATACCCTCTCCCCACTTGGGGGGAGAGGGAAAGGGTGAGGGGGGTGGGGCGACTCGGCTAGCCCACAGATGCCTTCTGCCCTCACCCTAACCCTCTCCCAAAGGGAGAGGGGAATTGTAGAGGTGTATCCGGAAGTAGAGGGGAGTTGCTTATACCCTCGCCCAGAGGGAGGGCTCTTCCTATACCCTCGCCCTGAGGGAGGGTTCTTCCTATACCCTCGCCCTGAGGGAGGGTTCTTCCTATACCCTCGCCCCCTTTAGGGGGAGAGGGGAGTTGTAGAGGTATATACGAAAGCAGAGGGGAGTTGCTTATACCCTCGCCCTGAGGGAGGGCTCTTCCTAATACCCTCTCCCCCCTTCTGGGGGGAGAGGGAAAGGGTGAGGGGGCGACTCGGCTAGCTCACAGATGCCTTCTACCCTCACCCTAACCCTCTCCCAAAGGGAGAGGGGAATTGTAGAGGTGTATCCGGAGGGAGAGGGGAGTTGCTTATACCCTCTCCCAGAGGGAGGGCTCTTCCTAACCCTCTCCCAAAGGGAGAGGGAACTGGTAGACTTCTGAGCTCTTCTTAGCCGAAGGAATGGATGCCTGAAAGGAGCCAAGCAACTCCGACCCAGGTAAAGAGCATAGCAAACCAACCTATAGACACCAGCGCCACAGTGCGCATCCCTGTCCAGCCGCGCGTAAAGCGGGCATGAAGATAGACGGCAAAAACAAACCAAGTAATCAGCGACCACATTTCTTTCGGATCCCAACCCCAGTAACGACCCCAGGAGATATCTGCCCAAATAGCGCCGCTAATAATCATTGCCGTCTGGAAGAGGAAGCCAAAAGCTGAAGCGCGATACATATACTCATCCAGCAATTTAACTTGCGGCAGCGTCTTGCCAAGCAAGCTACGTTCACCCAATTTTTCTTTCAAAAACCACATCAAAGCGGCGGCGAAAGCAAGAGTGAAACCGGCATAACCAAAAACAGAGGTGATAACATGAACCGTCAGCCAATCAGACTGCAGCACAGGCGGCAGCGGCCTATGAGAACGACTAATATAAACAGCAGGAATAATACTTGGGATAACAGTCAGATAAGCGAAATAGAGCATAGCAAGCGGCGTGAGGAAAGCGCCTACGGCAAAATATTTGTCTTTCAGCCGCCATTCACTCCAGATATAAACCAGAGCTGTTGCCCAAATGAACAGGTTGCCGAACTCGTAGTGACCGACGAAGGGGGGGCGCTGCACATTGATCGTGCGGGTAACGATAAAAGCGGTATGAACGAAAAAGGCTACTTTCAGCAAGACAGAGGCAAACGGTCCCCACTCTTTCTTGCCTGACAAATTTACCAAATAGCCGACAGTAGCCAGCAGATACATAATGACTGACAGAATAAACAACACGTTTTCCACCTGCATGCCAAGCGGAGATACAGGAATCAAGCCAGGGGGTCTATCAAACATCGCTACTCTTCCTCTCTGGTTTTAATTTCTTCTTCAATTTTCTCCAGTGCCTGTTCGGTGCCGATGCGGTTGCGATAACCGCGGCCGCCGATTAATAACGTGCGCTTTCCTTCATCATAAACAGCCCAAAAGCGACTGGGGAAGAGGAAAAAACTCATATAAAGACCAAGCGTCATCAGCAGTGAGCCGATAAAGAGATAAGGACGGCCCAAGTTTTTTGAGATGGAGTATACCGAGGCGACATCAAAGCCGGTTAATAATACTTCCACATTGCCTGCCGCGGTTTCTATCACTTCCGGCTTATCTAGCTGCAGAAAGACTGTTGCCTCACGTTCTCCGTTCCTCACCAAAATCCCGGCCACTACAGGCCGCTCCGGCAAGTAGTTGATTGAAAATGGACGTCCGTCTCTGCCCATGGAAAAGTTAGGAAAAAAAACCATCAGTTGAATGTGCGTACCTTGGTCATCCAAATTAATAGTGTTACCCATCATAAACTTATTCGCTTCCGTTTCGCCTGTCACCGTATCTTTCAGTGTTATCTCGGGCAAGTAGTGAAAAGTGGTATGATAAATTGTAGTGCCCTCGAAACGAATGGGATAATTAATGGAGAGCGTATCCTGGGCGATAGTCTGACCACCTCTGGTAATCGTCATATCGGTATAGACACGCGGACGAATCACGGGATTTTCTTCCTGCACCATGCGAACATCGGTAACATCTACCCGAAAACGACCTTCCGGCACAAAAAAGTTGCTGCCGGCATAACCACCATTTGTGTCCTCAAAGCCGGTGAGGGAACCATAGGCAGCAGCGAGCAGAATCAAAAGCAGGCTAAAATGGGTGACGATTGAGCCGAAATAACCGAACTTGCCCTTTTCACCAAAGAGCACCGGTCCTTCCGGAGTCGCGGTGATAACAGTACGCAGACCTGCTTTCTTAAAAGCTTTCTCAGCTTTGGCAAGCGGCTCGCCTGTCAGCTTAATGGCGGTATTAATTTGCATTTTTCTGATGGCATCAGCCGAGATTGTCTTTTTAGGCCGGAGCGCTTGCCTGTAAAGCGGCCCGCAGCGCTCCACAGTACAGATGAATAAATTAAGCCCGGCAAAAGCCATGATCCCCAAATACCACCATGTGTTATAGACATTTTCAATCGCCAGTTCCATCGGGCGGAAGGTGGCAAACAATGTGATGACTGACAACAAGAGCAAAAGAATAATCCCAAGTTGCATGGAACCTAAAAAGCTTAAAATCTGCTTGACCGGACTCTCCGGCGCAATCTGCTGCTCTACCGGATTGTCTACTATTTCTTTAACCAACGCAATCCCTCCAAAAAGTATTTTCTCTGCGCAAAGCTGCCGCCGCTTATTCCTCCGCCTCGTATCTGGACGGGCATCTGACCAAAATAGCGTGAGCCACAAACTGCTCGTTCTCAAAACGCCCTTTTACCACCACATTATCTGTCTCAAAGAGGTTCACGGGAACATTGCCGGTATGAGTCACGCGGTGAACCGCTCCTTCCATATCATTCATCTCAAAAGAGAAAGTCTCACCATCAACTCCCTGCAAAGACCCGGGAACAGCCACTCCTTTAATCTGCACATTCCTTCCCGATTCGGCTGCGGCCGCAAAAGATACATAAGACTCAAATGCACCTCTGGCGGTTAAAAAAATGCCGACACCAAAAACAACGATCATCACAATCAGGATTAACTTATCATATCTCTTCACGGCGCTCTACCTCCCGCAGCTTCATATCCATCCGCAGAACATACAGAAACAGCCCAGCCCAGCCAATCAATGTCACAGCCAGCACAAAACCTAATTCACCCACAGACTAGAACCCCCTTTTTGTAGCTTTTTTGTAATACAAATTCTCCAAGCGCTTTTGGATATTATACAACCAAAGATACAACCCGCTGACACCAAACACCGATGCCAGAAAAACCACCAGCATCTGCCGATCCATTTCAAAGGTACGTTCCGCAAGATTAACCAGCTCCAGATCAGGATGCAGCGTGTAGTAAACCCGAGGAACAATAAAAACAAGAAACGGTACTGTCAGAAAAGCAAGTATCGCGTAAACAGCAGACAGGCGGGCGCGCATATCACTATCGGAGATCGCACTGCGCAAAACAAAATATGCGGCATAAATCATCAACAAAACGGCAATAGATGTTTGCCGCGGGTCCCAGTTCCAGTACGCACCCCAGGCGCCTCTGCTCCAGATTGCGCCGGTAAAAGTTGCCAAGATACAAAAGACGGTGCCTAGCTCGGCGTTTATTTGCGCTTGTCTGTCGTAGCGAATCTCCCTTTTGCGCAGATAATGAATTGAGTTTATCATTGCCATCAGGTAAGCAAGCACCGCAATCCAGGCAGCGGGAACATGGTAAACAATAATTCGGCCCATTTCACCCAGCCCCTGAGTAGCAGGCATATAAACAAAAGATGCTATTACTACGCCGCTCATCCAAATTCCCAAGATAATTTGCCAAGTCACTTTTCTTCGCCTCACTCTGCGCTAATTTTCTATTAGGTAAATACAGACTATTCATTCCAGACATATTCAAACAGTAAAAGCGAGGCAGCCAGCGCCACCCCATTATAAAAGAAAAGCATCAACAAATCAGTATTGATTGCCCCTGGCGGACCACCGCCCAAAGCTGTTCTTGTGGCGGAAATAGCTCCAAGCAAAAGCGGCAGCAAAATCGGGAAAGCAAGAACAGTCATCAGCGAACCCTTTGCTCCTGCTTTAGCAACAATGGCTGCTAAGATTGTGCTTGCACCCGCAAGACCCATGGCGCCAAGAAAGACTGTTGCCAGGAAACCACCCACTAATTTTACCGATAAATTCAGCATAACGACAAAAAGAGGCACGACTAAAACCGTCAGACTAAAAAGCAATACCACATTGAACAAGTATTTTCCTATATACACAGGCTCCGGCTCCGCCGCCATTTTTAAGGCGATCACCGTACCCGACTCTTCCTCCTGAACAAAGGTGCGTGAGAGGCCTGCCATCGCCGAAAAGAATAAAATAATCCAAAGGAGCGCTGCGGCAATATCAGTCATCTCCGGTCCCGACATAAAACCGCCCACAGAAAAACTTACTGTCACCAAAGTGGTAACGGCAAACATCAACAGGGCACTGTAAGCATAACGAGTGCGAAACTCAATGCGCAAATCCTTGCGTAAAACGGCTAAACCCCTGCTAAGCCAAGGAAAGCTGCTGGTCGCCATAGCACACCTCCCTAGGCTCGTTGGTAGCCATAATGACAATGCCCTTTTCCTTTTGGCGCCGGATAATCGCATCAACCAAAGCCACCCCGACTTCGTCCAGATTGGCTGTTGGTTCGTCTAAAATCAGCACGTGAGGGTCATGAAGCAGGGCTTGGGCATATTTCATCCGCTGCTTCATCCCTGAAGAAAATGTAGCCACATAATCATGACCTCGACCTTTTAAACCCACAAACTCCAAAATTTCACGTGCCCGCTGTAATGTGAAAGGCAAACCGCGCACACCTGAAAAAAACTCCAAATTTTCCACCGCCGACAACTCTCCGTAAAGCTCCAGCTCCGGAGAAACTAAGCCCAGCTTAGCTCTTTTCTCCGCTGCCGTCAGCACTTTGCCGCAATGCACAAAGTCCACTTGACCAGAGGTAGCGGGAACGAGTCCGCAAATAATGCGCAGGAATGTGGTTTTGCCTGCTCCATTGTGTCCCAGCACCACAAAAACGGATCGGTCGGGGATGGTTATTGAAACATCAGCAAACAGCCGGCGGCAAGAGTATTCTTTGCTCAGCTCTTTTACTGCCACATAGTTCTGCAAACCATACCCTCCTAAGCTGTGATGATTGGCACAATCCTGCTACCCTAGATTATAACATCAAGACTGATAACAAAAGTGAACAATCTTTGTCCAAAGGATGAATTTTTTGCTCTCAACACCTCTTGGTAGGGGCGGGTTTCAAACCCGCCCGAAAAAGATGCCACCCCTGCGACACTTCCTATTGCCCAATAAGAAAAGCGCAATCTTTACTGCGCTTTTTCTTATTCGCTGCAAATTGTACTATTCCTCTTTTTTATAGCTATAAGCACCGAACACTCTTCAATGAAATCTAACTAACGATTAATAAACTGCTGCCTCCACAAAGCAAAAATAACAAGTGTCCAGATTTTGCGGCTGTTGTCGGCGCGGTTCTGACGATGATCAGCAATGAGCTTTTGCACTTGACCACGCTCAAAAAATTCATCAAGCGCCGAATCAGACAATAAATCGGCCACTTCTTTACCGAGCTTCCCCCGCAACCAAACCCGGGTAGGCACCGGGAAACCCCTTTTAGGCCGATTGACCGCCGACGGCGGCACTACTCCGGCAAAAGCCTGACGTAAAGCTATTTTTGTCAGCTGTCCTTTGATTTTATATTTTGTAGGAATGGTGGCGGTAAATTCAAAGACATGATGATCCAGATAAGGCACTCGCAACTCCAGCGAATTAGCCATTGTCATCTTATCAGCCTTAACGAGAATATCTCCCGTCATCCATGTATGAATGTCAATATATTGCATTTTCTGCACATCATCGTAAGCGGCCGCCTCTCTAAAAAGCGGCGCAGTAACAGCAGTAGGCGGCAGAAAACGCTTATTCTTCAGGAGCTTAGCTTTTTCCGCCTCGCTAAAAATAAGTGCATTGCCAAAATATCTTTCCTCAAGCGGCGTTTTCGCGCGACGAAGATAATTTTTCCCTGGAAGAAAGGAAGGCATCAACCGGTGTGCCGCCTGCAGAAGCGGCTTAGGCAAACGGGATAAGGGTTGGAGCGACATTGGTTCCCTGTAAATTCCATAGCCGCCAAAGACTTCGTCCGCTCCCTCGCCGGAAAGAGTCACGGTGATTTTCTGCTTAGCCATTCGCGCCACAAAATAGAGGGCAATCGCTGCCGGGTCTGCTACAGGTTCATCAAAATGCCAAACTAAGCGGGGCAAATGTTCCCAAAACTCACCCGGCGGAATTAAATATTGATGATGGTCTGTCTCTAAAAAACCGGCTGACTCGGCTGCTTCCGCCAGCTCGCTGTATCCTTCATCTTCATAGCCTACGCTAAAGGTGGAGACCGGACCAAGTTCGCGCAAGAGCGCCACAATCACAGTGGAATCTATGCCGCCGGAGAGGAAGGCGCCCCAGGGCACATCAGCTTGGGTATGCAGCTTAACCGACTGACGCATAACCTGCCGGGTTCCCTCGAGCGCATCTTCCCAGGAAAGGTCTGCTCTCGGCTTAAACTCCGCACGCCAGTAGCGCTTTAAGGTCAGTTTGTTTTCGCTCCAAACAAAAGTATGAGCCGGGGGAATCTTATATACATCGGCAAACATCGTCTCCGGTTCCGGCACATACTGAAAAGTCAAATAGTGGGGCAGGGCACGCGTATTTACCCTGGCGGTAAAACCGGGCAAACGGGTAAAGGCCTTCGCTTCCGAGGCCAAAGCAAAAAGCTCCGTCGTTTCCGTATAAAACAGAGGCTTAATCCCAAAACGATCCCTGGCTCCAAAAAACAAGTTTTTCTTTTTGTCATACAAACAAAAAGCAAACATCCCGCGCAGCCTTTTGACACATTCCTCCCCTTCTTCTTCGTAGAGGTGAAGAATAGTTTCGCTGTCAGTATCACTTTTAAAAACATGGCCATTCTGCAACAGCTCAGCTCGCAGCGCTTGATAATTATAAATCTCCCCATTAAAAACCATCGTAATGCTGCCGTCTTCATTCTCCATAGGCTGACGGCCGCGCTCGGAAAGGTCAATAATTGTCAAACGGCGAAAACCCAATAAGGCATGGCCAAAATCGGCGGCAGCCGCATCATCCGGTCCGCGGTGGGAAAATGTTGCGGAGAGCTCATTTATATCCAGCGGCAATCTTTTGCCTGATTTATGCCAAATTCCCACAAACCCACACACTTAAAGTCCTCCTCTCTATACCCGTCTGAAAAGTCTTTGCCCGTTATTGCAGATACTGTTAATCGTAACTCCCGCCACCCTGCCCGCCACCCTGCCCGCCACCCTGCCCTCACCCTAGCCCTCTCCCTCTGGGAGAGGGCTAGGGTGAGGGCAGGGGAGAGTGCTACAGAGGAGAGGGGAAGCGGGCATGTTTGCCTCAACACCAATATACGTTCTCTCGCGATTACCTATACCTAATGGTAGCAGAGAAAGGTCGGCAGAATACCCCTCTACCTCTTTCTCAAATCCTCTCCCTCTTTACTCAATTCCCCTCTCCCTCTACTATACAATTCCCCTCTCCCTCTGGGAGAGGGTTAGGGTGAGGGCAAAGGGCAAAGTAAGAACAAAACAAGGCATACCATCCCTCCGACGGTGCCCAACTTTTCAAAGGTCGCATGTACGTCTAATGATGCGTTCCTTCAACAATCTTAATACCCAATTTGCTGATAGTCTCCTTAATTTCCGCAAGATGCGGACAGCGAGGGTACTCATCAACAAGCAACATGCAGGAGCTAAGATGAATTGTGGTAAGCCCACTCTTTTGCAGAGATTTAACCAGACGGGAAACTCTCCGCCCCGAACAGCCGCCGCAAGTAAAAAAGCCGACCATCTCAGCATCTTTCGGCGTATTTGCAAAATGAAGTCGCCGCGCATTAAACGCCTTAAAACAACCTGCCCCTGCACAGACTTCGGAAACTGTCTCGCAGCGCAGGACTGCAATCTTCTCTTGAACCTTTGCTAAGCCTTCATCTTTTGCTGATTCTTCATTCTTTGCTGATTCTTCATTCTTTGCTGATTCTAGATCTTTCGTTGATTCTTCATTTTTTGCTGATTCTTCATTCTTTGCTGATTCTTCATTCTTTGCTGATTCTAGATCTTTCGTTGATTCTTCATTTTTTGCTGATTCCTTTTTTGCTGATTTTTTATCCATGTCGTCGTTCCCTCTGTCCCGCATCAAAATGCTCCTCCTACTTTGAAAATAGCCCCCTAATTCCCCTCCAGCGGAGGGGTGGTGCGCAGCACCGGGGTGGTCCAGTACGGAACAGCTTCGCCCTCTGCCCAAACGGGGCATGAACCACCCCGCCCTGACGGGCACCCCTTCAAGAATGCGAACCACCCCGCCCTGACGGGCACCCCTCCAAGAATGCGACCACCCCGCCCTGACGGGCACCCCTCCAACGGAGGGGAATTGTCTAGGCTTTTCTGCTCTGAAAACAACCACCACAATCCACCTACACAGCTTATCCCCTCTCCCTCCGGGAGAGGGTTAGGGTGAGGGCAAAGACTTCCGTGAATCGGCTATTTCGCCGATTCCTACGAGTCCGATATCCGACCTCCGACCTCTAGCAATGGGAGAGGGTTAGGGTGAGGGCAAAGACTTCCGTGAATCGGCTATTTCGCCGATTCCTACGAGTCCGATATCCGACCTCCGACCTCTAGCAATGGGAGAGGGTTAGGGTGAGGGCTGGATCACGGCAATACAGTAATGCTGCCAACTTCACCGCCGGTTACCCGACCTATTACGGCGGCTAAGGTGTGACGTTTCTGCAAAGCCGCCACCAGTTTTCCCGCATTTTCCGAAGCGACGGCTATTAATAGTCCTCCGGATGTCTGCGGATCACAAAGCAAACTTACTTCCCGACCGCCGATAATCTTTTCATCGGCAACCGTCAAAGCTGCTTCAACATACTTCTGATTGGCATAGGCGCCTCCCGGGACAAACCCCATGCCTGCCGCACGGAGCGCGCCTTGCAAGAGCGGAATCTTGCCAAAAGATAACTCCAGCGCCACGCCGCTCGCAAGCGCAAGTTCCCGGGCGTGACCCAAAAGGCCAAAACCTGTCACATCGGTGGCGGCATGAACAGGAACTTCACGCATAGCTGCCGCCGCAGCTTTATTTAGCTCTTTCATAGTTTTAATCGCCGCGCTAAGTTCAGTGGCGAATTCCGTTTCTGCTTTAGCCGCAGTTAAGACGAGTCCCGAACCGAGCGGTTTAGTTAAAACCAAAAGATCACCGCAGCGGGCGGTATCGTTTCTAATTAGTTTGTCCGGATGAACAATACCTGTTACAGACAGACCATATTTCGGCTCCCTATCTTCTATACTGTGGCCGCCGATAATCAAGGCCCCCGCTTCAAGCACTTTGTCTGCTCCTCCATTTAGGATGGCTGCCAAAACCTCCGGACCAAGTACACAGGAGGGAAAACAGACTATATTCATTGCGGTGAGCGGTTCGGCGCCCATGGCATATAAATCTGACAAAGCATTGGCGGCAGCAATCTGACCAAAAGTAAATGGGTCGTCTACGACAGGAGTAAAAAAATCTAAAGTCTGCACCAAAGCAATATCCGGCCGCAGGCGGTAGACGCCTGCATCGGCAAAAGAGTCATGACCAACCAGCAAATTTTCATCCTTCATGGACGGCAGAAGGCACAGCACCTGCGCCAATACCCCGGGGGGCATTTTGGAAGCTCACCCACCACTGCCAGTCAATTGTGTCAGGCGTTTTTTCTCAATCTCCACAGTCTGCCTCCTCTCTAGCCAGTTCCAGCCGCCAGGGCACCCGCTCGTCACCTTGGCGTCTAGTCCATTTCAGCCGGTCAAATGTTTCCAACAACGGCAGCACAAATTTACGGCTGCTGCCCAACTTCATACGGAATTCACTTGCTGCCAGCGTCTCTTTTGTCTGAAAATGGCAAAGCAACTCCTCCTTTGCCTGCTTAAAAAATTGCTGATGCAGTACCAACTGATTGTCTAAACGTACCAACTCACCCTGCGAAATTAAATATGCCACATAGTTTCCCAGCCGCTCCACCGACATGCCGCTCTTTTCCGCCGCCTCTTGCAACGTCGGCGGCATAAAGCCGCTCTGCCGGTAGAGATCTGCCAAGCCCCTGATCAGAGCGGCTTCCTGCTCCGTCGGTGCCGGCGTATGGCTAGCCAGCGCCACTAAATCATGGCTGGTCTTAAGCCGGCCTTCTTCTGTTAAATTGGCAAGCAGCCAGTCATAGATTTTCAACGGGACACTCTTTGGCAGTGCGCTCTTTAGTTCCGCCCTTGATTTCCCAGGTAAAAGGTGATTGTTTTGATGCCAGTTTTCAAGCGCTGTTATAATCAGCTCTTCCCAATCATAAACTGCGGCCATATCCAGCCAAAGTTCATTCACAACAATAATTTTGCCTTCTTCCGCCAATTTAGTTAGATTTTCGGCCAGTAAATCCGGTGCCATACCTGCCTTTTTTGCTAATTCATTTTGCGCCACTACGCTATCCCGGCGAATTTGCTGCAAAAGCGGTTCCGCCGGGTCACCTTTTTCCAGTTCTTTTAGTCTTGCCAGAATATCGGCTCTAAATCTTTTATGTTTGTCGGCAGCCACCGCCAGCACTAATCCGCCGCCGATAGTTGTCATGGGCGAGAAACTCCTGATAATGAGGCGATCGCCCCGCTGTGCCACCAGCCGCCGCTCCAACCGAAGCTGCACAGGCGCTTCCTCGCCTTGCTTCAGCTCATCCCGATCCAAGAGTGCTATTCGCCCTACAGCACGCCCTGTGCCCAGATAGACATGAACACGTGTCAGGTTTTTTAACGCTTTCGGGGCGCTTGGCAACAATTTCATGCTAACATCAAGCAGATATGTGGCAGTCAGCGACCCAGGCAGCGCCGCCACGCTGCCGCGAGGCAACGCCTCCTTTTCCAAACCGGGCAGATTTACCGCCACCCGCTGACCAGCCATTGCTTCCGGTAAAAGCTTCCCGTGCACCTGCACCTGACGCACACGAACAGTACGACCGACAGGCAAAATCTCCACCGCCATCCCCGGCTTGACAGTCCCCGAGAGCAGTGTGCCGGTAACAATCGTACCGAACCCGGGAACAGTAAATACTCGATCGATAGGGAGTCGCAGCGGTGCCCGATGATCCCTTGAATGTAATTCTCCCGTCAGTTTATCTATGGTGGCTACCAGTTCCGCCATCCCTCGTCCGCTCTGAGCCGAGACGCGCAAACAGACTGCTTCTGCCAAAAAAGTACCGGCAAGCGCCTCACGCACTTCCTCTTCCACCAAATCTAGCCAATCCTCATCTTCAGCAAGATCAGCTTTAGTCAAAACCACAATACCGCTGCCAATCTGCAGCAATTCCATAATCTCCAGATGTTCGCGAGTCTGAGGCATTACTCCTTCGCTGACATCTACCACCAAAAGCACCAAATCAATACCGCCGATACCGGAGAGCATGTTATGGATAAAGCGCTCATGCCCGGGCACATCTACTACCCCGGCCAGCCTGCCGCTTGGCAATTTAAAGGGGGCAAAACCAAGTTCAATGGAGATGCCCCGCTCTTTTTCTTCCCGCAGACGGTCGGTATCCTGCCCGGTCAGCGCTTTAATCAAAGCTGTCTTGCCATGGTCCACATGACCTGCCGTGCCGATGATTATGTGAGACACCGAAACACCTCTTCCTCCTCTGCCTCCGCTACTGTGCGCAAATCCAAAAGCAAGCGGTCGCCCTGGACGCGTCCCACCAACGACGGCTGACCGGAACGCAGTTTCTGCACCCAGTCGCTAAATGAGCCGCAGCGCGGACGCAAAACCACCAAAGTAGTAGGCAGTTTTGTCAGTGGCATCGCCCCTCCGCCCACAAAAGAGAAATCTTCGCAAGTATTGACTATCAACATATTTTGCCCATGCCTGCGCAGTCTTTCCGCTAAGTTTTCCGCTCTTTGTCTTAGGACTTCCGCCGACATCGACAACATAGCTAAAGCAGGGATTTCCCGTAGCGGCTGACCGGCAAGATAAATACGCAGCGTAGCCTCCAGTGCCGCCAAAGTAACTTTGTCAGGCCGCAAAGCCCGCATCAACTGGTTCTTTTTAAGCCGCTCGATAAACACCCGTTTGCCGAGAATAATGCCCGCCTGCGGTCCACCCAAAAGCTTGTCCCCGCTCAACGTCAGAAGATCTACGCCTGCGGCAATACGCTCCTTAACGAGCGGTTCCGGCTCAAGGCCAAATGCGCTCAGATCAAGAAAAAGCCCGCTGCCCAAATCTTCCATCACCGGCAAGCCAAATTCCAAACCCAATGAAACTATTGCCTCCACATCTACCGAGGAAGTAAAACCGACTACTCTGTAATTACTGGTATGCACTTTTAAAAGCAGACCGGTTTCCGCGTCAATTGCCGCCCTGTAGTCTGAGAGATGTGTTTTATTAGTCGTGCCCACCTCTTTTAAGCCGGCACCGCCTGCCGACATCACCTCAGGAATCCGGAAGCTGCCACCGATTTCAACAAGTTCGCCGCGGGAAACAATCACCTTTTTCCCGGCAGCCAACGTATTTAGGCAAAGCAAAACCGCAGCCGCATTATTGTTGACTACACAGGCAGCCTCCGCCCCGCTAAGGGAGATCAGCAGCTTTTCCACATGCTGATGACGTGAGCCGCGCAGACCATCACTTAAATCCATTTCCAGATTACAGTAGCCTGCGGCTGCTTTCATCGCTACCTCTGCCGCCGCCGCAAGGGGCGCCCGTCCAAGATTAGTATGCAGCACTGTACCGGTGGCATTAATTACCCGCCGCAGCGATGGCACTTCAAGCTGACCCAGCCAGCTTCCCAGCCGCAACGCCACTTCTTCCGGCGTTACACTCAAACCTGAAAGCTCTTCACTGCTCCCCGCCGCCAGAATCTGCCGCCTCAGCAAATCGACAATCTCCTGCACAGCCTGTACCAGCAACGCGTGAGGATAACGACTCTCCGGATAAGCTCGCTTATATAAATTGACGGTCACGTCCACCGCCGGCAGTGAGCGCAAACTTGCCTCGCGCCAATTTTCAACCATCTATATCACCTACCAATATATCACCAACCGACACTTTCCGGTCTTTATTTTTCCCGCAGAAAAATACCTCAAATCCCTCTTACCTGCATATCCCATCTAGCATGCAGATCCCCTCTAACATGCAAATTCCCTCTAACATGCAAATTCCCTTTAGCATGACATGCAGATCCCCTTTTGCTTGCAACTCTCTCCCCCGACAAATATTCTTCCCCCCTCACCCTAACCCTCTCCCCCCAAGGGGGGCGAGGGCAAAAGCAGCATATCCCCTCTCCCTCAATAATCCCCTCTCCCTCAATAATCCCCTCTCCCTCAATAATCCCCTCTCCCTCAATAATCCCCTCTCCCTCAATAATCCCCTGACGCTTTCCCGATAAAACGGACACTCCGGAGTTAGGAAAGCTCCTTTAATCTCATGATTAC
>JAGXRV010000095.1 GCA_018335695.1 Clostridium sp. | reverse complement strand
CTTGTTTATCTTTTGATTGTTTCAGCCAGTTCCTGATGGTCTGATCATTGACGCCAAAATCCTTCACAATCCTGGATACCGGCCTGTTCTCTTCCCGTACGAGTCTGATGATCTCCGTCTTAAAATCTTCATTGTAACGATTAGTATTCTTTTTCATTTCAACGCCTCCCACAGCTTCATTTTATCCTAACTTAGCTGTGTCCGGCAAATCGGGTATGGGTCTAATGGATGATTGGATGTGGGTTGTGGTTTGCTGGAGGAGTTTTGGAGTGATGGGTTTGGGTGGTACGGGTTTGTGTGGTTTGGTGGTGGGCGGGATGGTAAGGTCGGGTGCGTTTTGGAGATGGGGTTGGAGCGGGTGCCAGGGGGAGAGATCGGGTTTGTGGGGGTAAGTACTGATGAGGATGGTGTCTTTGGCGCGGGTGGCTGCTACATAGAGGAGACGTACTTCTTCGGCTTGCTGGTAGCGGGTTTCCTCCTGCTGGCATGTATCCCAGTCGGGTGGTTGGGCGATGGTTTCGGATGTGTGGAGACCTTTTTTGGTGATCCGGATGTAGCCGGTGGTTTGGCCGGCAGTACGGCTGACATGGAGTGTTGGTTCGTGGCTCGCTGTTTTCGAGGGGTTAGCGAGGATGACGACGGGGGCTTCCAGGCCTTTGGCCCGGTGGAGATTCATGATGCGGACACCGGTGGATTTGCCACCTTCGATGTCCAGTTCTTCTTCCATGCCGGATTCAAGGAGTTGGTCAAAAAAGTCAACGGCAGCTGTGAAAGAGGTGTGGCCGTTTGTTTCGTGGTTTTTTAGGAGTTCAATGAATTGGAGTATGTAGCTGGTGCGGCCTTTGCCCATAGTGCCGGAGAGAGCAAAGGGAATCAGGCCCAAGTCGGTGATGATGTTTTCCAGGGCAGCGCTTGGGGGTAGTGTGCGAGTCCAGACATGGTAGCGGCGGAGGGTTTCGAAGATGGGGATAAAGTCGTTTTGGGAGGGTGGCACGGTACTGAAGAAGGAGAAACGGCCTCCGGCTTGTTTGAAAATGTAGAGCTGGTGGTCGCTTAGGCCAAAGAAGAGGCCGCGGAGGGTTGCTGTGAAGGGTACGGGGTTATCCGGGTCGGCCAAGGCTTTTAGGAGGCAGGAAAGTTCTTTGAGTTCGCGGGAGTCAGCTATGTCGCTGCCGCCGGAGATGGAACAGGGAATTTGGTAGGCTTCAAGTGCGCGGGCGTAGGCCGCCATGCGGCTCTTGTAGCGGACTAGGATCATAAAGTCTCCGGGGGCCATGTCGTTCTGGAGTTGGGAGTGGATCCAGGAGGCTATCTTTTCGGCGTCTTCGGCAACAATGGTTTCCTGTTTATTACGGGTGGCTGGGGATATAGGGAGGGTGAAGATACCCGGGGCATTTATGGGGGGTCGGATGTGGTTCATGGGAACAAGTTTGGTCTGGTAAGGCGCTTGCTCATTGGCTAAGAGGTCTTTAAATGTGGGATTGACCCAGTCGATGATACCGGGGAGGGAGCGGAAGTTGGTGGTGAGCTGGAGTACTTCGCCGCTGTTGTTTTCGATTTGGGCTTTCACGCGGTTGTAGGTGTCGATGTCCGCACGGCGGAAACGGTAGATGGACTGTTTGGGGTCCCCCACCACAAAGAGGGCACCGGGACGGGGTGTCAGTTGAGTCCAGTCTGTTTCAGAGGTTTCGGTGCCGGCTAAAAACATCATGATTTCCGCCTGGATAGGGTCGGTGTCCTGGAATTCATCGACGAGGATATGGGTGTAGCGGGACTGGAAGTAGGTGCGAACTTCGCTGTTGTGTTTGAGGAGGCTGGCGCTTCGCATCAGGAGATCCTGGAAGTCCACCATGTTCTCTCTTTCCCTGACGGCCTGGTAGTGGCGGACGGCGGGAAGAAGGAATTGCAGTAGATGGTGGTAACGGTATTCATACCACTGCCGGAGGGCGGGTTGGATGACATTGAGGCGGATGCTATCAAAGTAGGCCTGAGTTTGCCTGGCGGTGTTGGCGTCCGACCAGCGGTTTAACGTGATATCGGCGGTTTTATTAAAATGAGCCAGAAGGCGCAGGAGGTAACGGTCGAGCTGGAGGTCAAAAATGCGGCGCCAGCGGAGGGCCTGTACCAGGGAGCGCTGCAGTTTGTCCCAGCCATTGTCCGGTTGTCTGCGAGGTACGGCGTTTTCAGCAATGAGTAAGAGCTTTGTCAGCTTTTCCCGGACCGGATCCAGGTCGGGGTAAGGTGCGGGAGCTGAGGGGAGATGTACGTCGGGGTAGAGCAACAATGTTTTGTAGGCTTCTTTCAGGTCTTTGGGGGAAACGTCAAGGTCGCGCATCTGTTGGAGGAGTTGGGGTTGGTTGAAGCGGACGTGGAGCAAGTATTCCTCCCAAGCTGTCTCCTGGAGAGCACGCTCTTCTATTCCTTCAATTTCGGTGAAGTCAGGGGCCATGCCCGCTTCCACCGGGCGTTCCCGCAGGAGGCGGGAACAAAAGGCGTGGATGGTACCGATAAAGATGCGGTCCAGTTCGGAGAGGGCTGTGGACAGGCGGTGTTTTACGGTGGGGTCGATGGTATTGTGGTATTTCTTCTCTAATGCTTCCTGGAAGCGTTCGCGCAGTTCGCCGGCGGCTTTACGGGTAAAGGTGACGGCGGCCATGTTATCCATGCGGCAGTGGCCTGAGGCGATCAGTACGGTCATCCGGCCTACGAGGCTGGTGGTTTTGCCGGAACCGGCGCCAGCTTCCACAAGAAAAGTTTTATCGAGGACGGTGAGGATGGCGTCACGGGCCAGCTGGTCCGGCAGGGTGTTCTCATTCATAATCCTGCAGCTCCTTCCAGGGCTTTAGGTAGGGATCGTCTTTTTTCAGTTTTGCACGGACTATGGTTTCTTCATGGCGGCAGACAATGGTGTAGTCACAGAAGGTGCAGCGGTCTTTGTCGTCTGTGGCGCAAAAGAGGCCGGATGAAACAATATCAAGGGCTTTCTCCACAATTTCCAGGACAAGCTGGCGGAGACTGCTGTGGCGGGCAAAACGCTGCCCCTCTCCTTTCTCTGTGGGGAAGATGTAGCCGGCCACTTCTACTTCCGCTTTGTCATCTACATTGCGTAATGCAGCTTCGGCGGCAAAGGCGTAAAGGGCGTGTTGAATCTGGCGTCCCTGTTGGTACGGTTTGTTTTCATCGAAACCGTAGGTGCCGCCGGTTTTGTAATCCCATACTTGATAGAGGTGTGTATTGCTGCCGTAGTCGATACGGTCGATGCGGCCGCGAAAGCGAATTTCGCCGCCGGAGGGGAGCTGGATGGTGACGGGGTCGGCGAGGCCGACTTTGGCGGCGTCGGCTTCCTCCTTGCCAAAACCAAAAGGAACTTCAAAGTAGGCAGGGATGGTTTTAGCCTGTTGTTCCATCTGCCAGAAGACATCGAGGCTGGTGAGGATTTCATCCCGCTCATGTTCATAGATATGTTGGCTGGGAGGTGGTACGGTGTCCTTCATTTGTTCAATCAGTTCGGAGGCGATGCGAAGCAGGTTGGCTTTGCTGGGGTTGGCCGGTTGGTTAGGGGGATAGGCCTCACGGAGGATTTCATCCCGCTCATGTTCATAGATATGTTGGCTGGGAGGTGGGACGGTGTCCTTCATTTGTTCAATCAGTTCGGAGGCGATGCGAAGCAGGTTGGCTTTGCTGGGGTTGGCCGGTTGGTTAGGGGGATAGGCCTCACGGAGGTAGCGGCAGTAGATATCGTGGAGGAGCGAACCGCGGGCCATAGCGTCAAGCCAGGCACCGGGATCGAACTCCGGTTCATCAGGGGGTTCGATGCGGAGGATATAGCGGAGAAAGTAAGAAAACGGGCAGCTAGCCAGTTTCTCCAGTTGGGTGGCCGAAAGTGTGAGGGTTTGATTAATACGGGGATCGATATCCGGAGTGGGATTGACGCGTCCGTCGTATTCGGTAAAACCTGCTTCCTCCCTCCGCTCTTCGGCCAGAGTGCCGGAGGCGATGCCGGGAAAGCAGTCCGAGACAACGGCTGTGTCGTGGTTATAGCGGCCAAGGAGTACGGCGGCAAGCCACCACTCATCCGGAGATATCGCTTGTTCCGGCGTGGAGGCAAAAGCGGCGGGATATCCGAGACTGTGAATCAGGTCGGAGTAGTCGGCCGCCGGGTTGCCGCAAAGCAGACGATACACCTGGAGTACGATGGATGCCGGAGAGGACGGGCGCCCGTCTACCGTATCGTAGATGGCAAAACTTAAGGTGAGCTGTCCGCGGCGGGCGGCGAGCTGTTGCGAAAGGCGGTAAGTTTTATCTGCTGGAGCGGCGGATTTGAGACTAAGGTTAGGGCTAATACTTTGGCGTTCCTCGTCAAGAAGAATTGGGTCCTGCAGACCACTGCCGGGGAAACTGTTAGCATCCAGACCGGCATAAAAGGTAACCGGGCGGGAGTCGAAACTGTCAAGGCCTGCGATGTGGAGATGGCCGGGTTTAGGGCCACTGGCGGCAATCTGGAGGTTTTCCACTGCTTCGCGCAGGCGGCGGATGGCATCGTTTACCGGAATGAACCGTGGGCAGGCGGCGGATTCTTCTGCCAGGGTTTCGCGGATGGCGCTTAAGGCGGCCCGTTCTGTTTCAGTGGCTGTCCGAGTGTAGGTGGAGAGTATGGCGGACAAGCCCTGGCAGAGGGTCGGGAAGTCTAAAAGGTTAAATTCATCGGGGATTGGGATATGGTTGAGTATATTTGTGATGATGTCTGTAAGGGTTTGTACATGGGAGCGCTGTTTGGTGTAATACTCACCTTGTATATTGTTGCCCTCCTGGCGGGCGGAATGTGCTCTTTGGGCTAGGGTATGATCAAGTGCCCGGAGGCAGGTTACGTAGCGGTCACGGTTCCAGCCAACGGCAGCCTGGCGAAGCAGTCTGGCTAGGGTGCCGGCATAGGGAATCTCTGCATCGCCGCTGAGTAGAAACCTGTAGAGAATACTTGAAAGGTATTTCTCCCCAATCCAGCGGAGAAGGCTTTGGATAAAGCGGCCTGTACCAGTAAATAACAGCGGGAGGCCGTCAGCAAAAGTCATAGGGATAGACAGGCGTGTACCGGTGGAGTGGAACAGAGGAATGTAGCGGGACGGATCCGCCAGGCAGACGGTGACTTTATCTATGGGGGTTTGGGATGAATGGATGCGGCGGATGATTTCCCTTACTTCGTTGGTAGCACCGTAGGCTGTGAAGAGGGATGTGTCTGTAGGGGGCCGCGCCTTGGCAGGCTCGTGAAGGTAAGACATGGAACTTTCAATTTGAGGCGTGTCGGTGATAAAGTAAAAACCGGTGGGTTTGGTTAAACCACAGACAGGTTCGCCGGCAAGGATTAAGCGGTTGTTGGCTGTAAGATAGTTTAGAAATGTGTACGTCAGGTAATCAAAGGAAAGTTCTTTGGGAATTAGATACAGGGACGCTGTTTCTGTGGTTGATTGGAGTGCCAGGGAAAAGACGGATGCTGTGTCGGCTAATTTCAGGATGGCGAGTTTTTCTTCATAGCCGGCAAGGAGCATCCAGATTTCGTGGCCTTTTTGGGTATCAACAAACATGGATGGCTGGAGTTCAGATGAAACACAGCCTGCCATCCGTAATTCACAGATGGCAGGGAAAAGTATTCGGGCAAGATCAGTGTTTTGCCTGAGGGGAGCAAAATAGGTGAGGTTTTGCGATGTGGCCATATCGTCGAGGATCGTGGCAAGGATGGCTAGGAGTCGACCTTCGCCGGCCACTGTCGTTTCGCTTTGCTGCAGAGCTGACAAAGCTGCTTTGAGGGCCAATTCGTAAGGAGTAACGGGGCGGACATTAAGCCAAGGGATGCCTGCCTTACTCAGACTTTCCAACAATTGGTGCCCGGAGGTGAGTGAGTGGCAGACCAGTAGTTTTTCGTGCGTTTTATATTGTTGGCAGGCCTTGACAAGGCTGCTTTGGAGTATATTCAATAGGCTCCCACCTTCACTCTGAATAACTCTAAGAAAGATTATTATATCGTTGGGTAGATCACATGCTGACTGCTTACAATTTGTCATCTCTTGAGACTGTGTAACGTTGCTCTATCGCTTCACGCACCAACTCTCCAACAGAAGTGCTTTTTGCGACAGCTTCCTTTTTTAATCTGTTTAATTGTTCTGGATCCAAACGTATTTCTAGCCTGGCATCTAATTTCTTGTTCGGCATAACCGATGCTCTTTACGTATATTAATTACGTATATTATACTGTAAGGCAATTTTTAATACAACCTGATTGAACTTTCCGCAGTTCGCACACTAGTAGCACACAAATAGAGATGTAGAATTCTTATCAAATAAATTGCTCTTGCTTTCACGGTTAAATATAAGAGGGATGAAGCAGGGTGTTAATGCCCATCAATAGAACTTGTCAGTAAACGCCCTTTGAAGAAAGCGTATTATTTATCAAAAGGCCAAAGTTCGCGTAATGTTTATAGTTCGGTAAATAGGCGGCTAGCAAGAATTACCCTGTCGGTCGCTGTTTACTTTGTGACCGTTTGCGGTATAATGAAAGTACGAAATTCGCACAACGAAAGGGTGCAGAAAATGACAACGCTGACAAAACTGCGGAACCGCGCACAAGTTACCTTGCCAAAAGAAGTGGTACAAAAGCTAGACCTAAAAATTGGTGATGACTTAAATATCGAAGTAAAAGGTGGCCGCGTGATTATCACCCCGGTGATGGTCATACCCAAAGATGAGATGTGGGCATGGAAGCCAGAAATCCGCGAAGCCATCATTGAGGGAGAAAAGGAAATCCGCGAAGGCAAAACCAAAAAATACGCTTCGGTCAAAGACATGCTCGCCGAATGGAAGGAAGAGGACGATGATGAAGAAGGTGTGTTTGTCGGTGAAGCATTAGGGGTGGCGCATGTTCACGATAAATCCAACGAGCCGGTTTAAGCGGCTATACAAAAAATTACCGCAAGATATTCAGCAACAGTGTGATATTACATTGCAGAATTTAGAGGATAATCCTCGCCATCCTTCGCTTCGGAGCAAGCCTTACAAATCCATTCCCGGCTACTTTGAATCCAGCATTAACATGAACTATCGAATTCTTTGGCGATACGATGAAACCGATAAAAGCATTATATATTTGAGTTCTTGGTTGTTTTCTCGGGCAAATCGGATAAGACGGTTTTGCGGATTTCATTCTGCGCAGGATAAAGGGGGGCGGTGGCTCTGCGCAGTAACCTGGCTCTTTCCATATTACTTTTTCAAAGTCTCGGTTTGAAGTAATAATGTGATCAATGCCATTGTTAAACATTACTGCAATGTGAACTAAGTCCCTGGGAGAAAGCTTGGCGCCTGACTTGTTGTAGGCTAACTCCCTTGCCAGCAGCATATCTTCATGGCGGACTGGCAGAACTGAGCCATGCATAATTTGTGAGTAGGAATCAAATACCTGTAAGCCAAGTTCATGTCTGTTGATACTGAAGTAACGGTAGAGAATTTCCTGAAAAACTTCTGCATCGGTATAAGCATCAAGATTTCCGTGAGCAATTGAGCTCATAATTTCCAAGCAACTAACCTTAAGCGGGTGGTCTTTACTTGCGGCATACATTTGGAATACCTTCTTCATTTGTTCCCAATTGGATACGGGGGCATTAATATTAGCCATTTCTTGGACTGCTTTCAATTTGTCATCTCTTGAGACTGTGTAACGTTGCTCTATCGCTTCACGCACCAATTCTCCAACAGAAGTGCTTTTTGCGGCAGCTTCCTTTTTTAATTTGTTTAATTGTTCTGGATCCAAACGTATTTCTAGCCTGGCATCTAATTTCTTGTTCCGCATAATACATGGCCATACCTCCCTAGGGTTTAATGGATAATTATGTGTCGCGGTTAAACTATAGACTGAACGGTAACCAAGAAAAATTTTCTTGTTCCGAAGTTAACTATCCTTTTGTCTTAATAAAGCTTAATATATTAAACAAAGCAGCAGCGGGCGGGTTACAAGCCTGCTGCGGCTTTGTTCTAATGCTGCCGCCAGTTCCAAAAAGCTACTTCATCTACCATCAAAATGGTTATCCACTCTTCTCCCTGTAGTGCAAGAAGCTCTTTTGTAGGGCCTGTAATGACTGCGCCGTAATGATAGATGCCGTTTTCTTCAAGATGGTTTATTCTTTCTGTAAGATTAAGAGGTCTGAAATCAACGCGGTCGGCTATGTTTTGGTTTTCTTCCAAGAAATAAAGAGTTTTCATAAACTGCTGATGAAAAACAGTCTGGTCACCGGGGTCATAGTCTGGTGATCTCCGGCTTTCGGAGGAAAATCCCCTGCCTTCTGTGCGGGAGGTGACAATCATATCATCATCATGCCAGATTGGCATATAGGCCGGGAAGCCAAGATAACTGAAGCGGAATAAGTCTTCATCGTCTTCCACTCCCGAATCCACCGCCAACCAGAGCATGTCAATGTCTTTATCAGAGAATAGGTTAAAGACTTCTTCGGTGGGCAAAAGCCGGTTAAAGCTGACGTAGGCTGATGCTACCGTGCCCTCAGGTAGCATCTCCAGGATGTCCCATTGAGAATTTGCCTGAAAATTAGCCGAGTGTGCGGGATGCACCATATAAGGTGGACTTTGTGTGGTTCTGCCAAGCTCTACTCTGTCGGTAAAAGTCATCCTGGAAAATATAAATCTGTAGTTTAGCTCCCCTACCTTGATTGTTTCATGACCAACTCTTTTTGTCATGTCGCTCGTGGCGTCCATGGTAAAGAAAGGATTGGCCTGTGTGCTGGTGCCGCGATACTGGCCGTAAGGATCGGTGACTATCAGTGTATATTCAATTACATTACGGAGCACTTCACCGCGGGAAGGATTACCGGTCGCATAGTAAAGCATGGTAATAATTGAGGAAACAATGGTGATAATGATCAAAAAAGAAATTGCTGTAAAAGCGGTTTGCAGACGGGCTGCCCATTTACCGCGTTTTAGTATTTTCTGCTCTGAGTTAAGTGCGCCTTTTTTTTCCTGTCCGGAGTTATGCGGGGCAGTCTTTTTTTTATCGTCCAGGCGCTCCTGTAGGGCTTCTAGTTTTTCCAGTTCTTTTTCAAACTCTTTTTCTTCTTCTTCAGACATTTTGCCGTTTTCGTAATCGTCAAGTTTTTTATTGAAATCGTCGGTCATGTATTTTCGCCGCCTTTCTTTTTACGGATGGCCTGTCTGGCTCTGTAGAGGAGAATTTTAAAATGTGACAGTGATACATTCATCACGGATGCAGCTTCGTTATAGTTTAACTGGTGAAAATCGTGGAGCAGCAGTGCATATTTCTGTTTTTCGGGGATGTTTTCAAGTAGTGAGATGATTTCAGTAATTTGTTCGTCGGTTACTATTTTGTCTTCAATGCTGATTTGTTTGTCCGGCAGTGCGGACAGATATTTATCTCCTTTTAGCCTGACTCTGCTTCGTTTTCTGATATAGTCAATAAAAGCATTGTGCGCTACTGTGAACAGCCAGGGCTTCACCTTCTCTCCCTCGTAATGCTCCAGGTACAGGTAGGCTCTGACAAAGGTCTCCTGAACCAGGTCTTCTGCAGCGTGATGATCACGGCAGAGAGACAGTAAATACCGGTATATGTCGTTAAAGTAGCTTTGGTAAACTGCATCAATTGACTGTTTCATCTGCCCCTCCTACCCTATCTACGGATGTAAAGAAAAAAAGTTACACTAATTTTAACAATCTTAAGCAAGAAGTCTCCCGCCTCTAAGCTACCCTGCTCACGCTAGTGAGAGCGTAGGCGGGAGATGAATTGCTCCCTTTTTATTCCAATAATTCATTGATAAGTGTCTCTATATATGATAAAATATACTCAGTAGTAATTATATCAATTGGAGTGATATCAGTGGAGTTGGATAATAATAATCACTCAGTATTTCTCATGTATTATCATCTTGTTCTTGTCGTCAAATATCGAAAAACAGTAATCAATGAAGCAATTTCTAATAGGCTTAAAGAAATATTTGAGTACATATCACCTAATTATAATATAACTCTACAAGAGTGGAACCAGGATAAAGACCATGTACATATCCTGTTCAAAGCTCACCCTAATACAGAATTGTCAAAATTCATTAATGCCTACAAAAGCGCCTCATCTCGCCTGATTAAAAAAGAATACCCACAAATACGCCAATTTCTCTGGAAAGAACACTTTTGGTCAAGAAGTTTTTGTTTGCTCACCAGTGGTGGCGCGCCTATTGAAATCATCAGGCAGTACATTGAAAGCCAGGGTGAAAAATTATGAATAAAGCTTTCAAATATCGCCTATACCCTGATAAAGGACAAGCCGTCCTTATCAATAAAACTTTTGGTTGTGTGCGGTTTATATATAACCAGATGCTTGCTAATCGTAAAGCAATCTATGAGCAGTATAAAGATGATAAGGATGCCTTAAAGCAGCAGAAATATTCCTTGCCGGCAGAATACAAAAAAGAATTTTCTTGGCTAAAAGAAGTAGACAGTCTAGCATTGGCCAATGCCCAGTTGAATCTCAGCACGGCATACAGCAACTTTTTTAGAGATCAATCTGTAGGTTTTCCCAAATTCAAGAGCAAGCACAAAGACAAAAAG
>JAGXRV010000094.1 GCA_018335695.1 Clostridium sp. | reverse complement strand
CCCGGCCAATGAGGGTCCGCTTAGAACGTGACTGTTGCTTTTCCTTGTCCCAGTAGGACACGGACTCGTAAGCGTATGTAATCCCGGAACGCTTATCTGTCTGGCAAATAATGGCGGCCATCTGAACACCTCCTCGTTACGTATATTGTATCACATAACGAGGATTAAAGCTACTACAAATATGCCAAAAAGCGAATAAATTCAGGTGTTTTTAGCACTTTCCACGCTGACTCGTTATGTGTCAGCGGGAGGGCAGGATGTATCAGCTCTTGGGCAATATTCATGTTCATAGTAACTACTCTGATGGTAACAGCAGTATCACGGAAATTGCCCGAGCGGCTAAGGCTGCCGGCCTTACTTATGTAATTATCACAGACCATAATAGTCTGGAAGGGCTTCCTGAAGAAGGCTTTATTGATGATGTGCTTGTCCTGGTGGGGAGCGAGATTAATTATGCTAAGCATCACTATTTGGCACTAGGCATCACGACTGAGATCCAGCCAAACGACAGCGACCCTCAGCAGGTGATTGATGCCGTAAACAGTCAAAACGGGCTGGGCTTTATCGCTCATCCTTTTGAAAAAGGCTCTCCAATCGTTTTTAATAACCAGAATTTTTGCTGGTCAAAATGGGAGATTAGCGGTTTTACAGGGATGGAAGTATGGAATTGGTGTTCGCAGTGGCGTGACGGAGTGAGAAGCATCCCACAGGGTTTATTTTATGCCTACCTTAATCCATACGGTCCGATCTGCGGACCTTGTCCTCAGTCATTGGCGCGCTTTGACCAAATTTCCATGCAGCGAAGGTTAGTCGCAATTGCCGGCAGCGATGCCCATGCTTGGCCAATTCGCCGCGGACTTATCCGTCGTACCATTTTCCCTTACGATTTTCTTTTTCGTACGATCAATAACTGCCTGTTATTGGATAGCCCCCTTTCAGACAAATTTACGGAGGCCAAGCAGCAAGTCTATGGGGCGCTTCGCTCTGGGCGCTCTTTTATCGTTAATTGCCGGGTTGCAGATCCCACCGGTTTTCTTTTTGCCGCGAGCAGTGGCGATCACGAATACCCCATTGGTCAAACCGTGCCCTTCACCGACAATGCCTTTCTGCTAATTAATTGTCCCCATGAATTCAGGGGACGCGTGCGCCACAGAATCATTCATAATGGAAAGCTTCTTGATGAAATCCCCGGCTGCAATGTGAGCATCAGGGTGACTCAGCCCGGTACATATCGCTTGGAAGTTTACATCCACAAAAAACCTTGGATTTTTACAAACCCTATTTATTTTCAGACAAGCTCAACGCAAGACGAAGATTGAAGTTGCAACTGTGCATGGCAAGAGAGGAATATTTTTGCTATACTTGAAAAAAGAGGCTGACGCTGGAACTTTTGCCCTAACAGATTGTGTCAAACTGTTATAGGGTAAAGTTGCTGTGCTGGCAGAGGAGTTTTGTCATGGAGGCTGTCACGCAGTTAATTTCTAGAGCCCAAAAAAAGGACTTAACGGCTTTTGAGCAGCTTGTAAATATTTACCAGGGGCGAGTCTATGCGCTTGCCCAAAGATTGACAGGCAATCACACAGATGCCCAGGATTTAGCGCAGGAAGCCTTTATCAGAGCTTACCGCGCCTTGGAAAATTTTCGCGGCGATGCCGATTTTGGCACTTGGCTGCATCGGATTACTGTCAATGTTTGGCTTAACGGCCAACGTAAGCAACGCGTGGGAACTTCTTTTTCATTGGATGAACCGTTCCAGACGGGAGAAGGGAAGATGCTGCGGGAAGTCCCTTGCTCCGAACATGACCCTGAACGGATGACTATGGATTTGCATTTGAGTGAATTTATGCAAAAGGCTCTTGATGATTTATCCAAAGAACAAAAAGCGGTTTTGTTGTTGCGCGAAGTTGAGGAACTTTCTTATGAAGAAATTGCCGTTACGCTCAACTGTTCGCTTGGTACGGTTCGTTCACGTCTCAGCCGAGCCAAAGAAGCCTTGCGTAAGCTTGTGATGAGAAGAGCTGCCGATGCAGGTATAAAGCTCAACTATGGAGATGCCGAACATGAAAATGGTCATGTTCACTCGGAAAGGAGAGTAAAAGCTCGTGAAGTGCAGAGAAGTTAAAAGCTTGATGTCTGACTGGCTGGACGGGATGCTGTCGGATCGTCAGCATGAATTTCAAGCACATTTAGACGGCTGTCTTCCTTGTTCACGTCGTGTTATGGAAACGAAACAAGTTATAACTGCTCTTTGCAAACTAAAACGGCCTGTTGCTCCGCCGCCGCCCGATTTTTCCGCACAGGTAATGGCTCGCTTGAGGTTGGAACAGTTTGAAACGGAGCGTCGTCTCTTTCGGATGCCGTTGCGTTCGTTGGCATTGGCTGCCTCCATTCTTTTTCTCTTTGGAATTAACGGACTTATTATAAGCAGTTATGGCAGTGGTGGCCTAATCGGAGGTGCTCTTGCCCCTTTCACCGACAATGCGCCTGCTGCTTTGCATCCTGTCATGGAAACTAAAGGGGAGAATCTGCCGCCGCAAAGGTTGCCGGCGGAAGAAGAAATTCCCCAAAAGCCTGCTCAAACAATTGATGATTTGCCGGCGGAAATGCCTGGGGAGGTTATCCCGGCGCAGCCCGGTAGTTTGCCGTCAGCTCCTTTGCTAGAGCAGTCTGCCGCAATAGTAGTTAGTGAGCGTCAAAAACAGGAGTCGACTCCTTTAAGGCGTGAGAGGTCTGAAAAATTGTCGGCGCAGCAACGAGTTCAGCAAGGCAGCTTGTCGAATGCTGTAAAAAAACCCGCTCCTTTGACACCGACTCCTGTGACACCTTCTCTGCAGCCTCAGCAGGTGAATTTTCAGGAACTCGTTTTGCCGGAACCACAAATTTTCGTTAATCGAAGGCGAGTCACGGAAAATACGGTAGTCAAAATAAATGTGCAACAACTGGCTACTGCTTCGCAAATCCTGGCTTCAGATGCCAGATTGCAGGGTGCGACGCCTATTATGGAGCAGACAATCCTTACACATGACGGACGCTTGATTCGGATTCATCAGTTCGAAGTACCGTTTGTGCAGGCAAACCGGTTTGTCGCAGGAACAACCTCGCTTGGCAGATTGATTGCAGAAGAGCAGCATCTTGTGGATATAACAAACGATTATGCTGAGAAATTGACTTACTATGAACGATTGGCAAGGCAGCGTCTTGTCGCAAGCGGTGAAGAGGCGGAACGTTTAAATAAGGCAATAAATGAGTTGCTCAAACAAATGGTCGGCTTAGATAGAAATACCAGCACTACGCAAAATGTGACTGTCTGGCTGGAAAGTTAAACGGATAAGCCCCTGCGAGTTAAATGCGGGGGCTTAGTTATATATGCAGGGAATTGTTTGCCGCTTACAGAGATAAGGGGGGACGCAGTTGTCTCCCCTGTTTTCGCGGGCATTCTGAGATAAAGTTCTGCCAAAGGAACAGCAGACCTTTTAAAAGTATTTCTTTTCCATTGTCAGAAGGTGGCGAATCCAGTATAATTATAGCGTTGTAGATAGAGAAGGTGGTGCTTTTTCTTGAAAAAGGGTGGTAAATACGCATTCACATTTATTCTGCTGGGAGTACTTTCGGTTGTAACCTGGGGTTGTTCTGTCTGGTTGCGCATCCATGATAATCCCGGAGTTGCCAACAGTTCACCTCTCCCGCAGGCAAACAATCCCAGTCAGGAGAAAAATATTACTAATATCCTGCTTTTGGGTCTTGATCAATCCCGGGCAGACACGATTATGGTGATGAGCGTCAATGAAGATGCAGGCAAGGTTTCCCTGATTTCTATTCCACGCGACGCCCGAGTAGAGATACCGGGAAGGGGTCAGGATAAGCTGAATCACGTGATGAGCTACAAAGATGGAACTATGCAAATGAAAAAAACGGTGGAGGCGCTGCTGGGCGTTCAGTTGCAGCATTATGTCTTTACCAACTTTGACGGTTTTGCCAGCTTGGTAGATATTCTTGGTGGCGTTGAAGTGGACGTGCCTCGCCGGATGGTGCACTTGTCGGTGAAAAATCCTATCAATCTTAGGGCAGGCAAACAGCTCCTCAGCGGTGAACAGGCTCTGCAATATGTTCGTTACCGCAGCGATGCGGAAGGTGATTTTGGCAGAATGCGTCGGCAGCAGGAATTTCTTAAGCTGGTTTCCGCTGAACTGCTTCGCCCCAGAACATTGCTGAAGCTGCCCAGATTGCTGGAAGAAGCAGCCACTCATATTCGTACCGATATGTCGCTGCAGCAGCTTTTGGCTTTTAGCCGCCGAGCAGCCAAGCTTAACTTAGAAGAAGTTGTTACAGTTACCCTCCCAGGACAGGGTATTAATATTAACTCTGTGTCATATGTGAAGATTGACGAAGCTGTGCTGCAAGAGACAGTCCGGCGATACTTGCTTTGGCAAGAAGAAGAAATCTCTCAAACATCATCGCAGCAATAAAATCTTAGCCGGGATTCTGCCTTTGCGTTGAAAATATTTCAGAATGAATGAGCAGGAGCGGAAGATGAAAAGCATTCTTATTTTGCTCTTTGTCGTCGGTGTTCTGGCCGGTGTTTATACGGCTGTGCAAAACGACGCCGCAGAGTGGAGTTGGCGTGATGTGGAAATCAGCATTGCCTTTGAAGAAGTGCGGCAGCTTGCCTGGGAAACCAATCTTGAGCCGGCGGAAATCCTGGGGAAGCTGCGCTCCTTAGGTGTAACGGCTGTAGCTATCAGGGAAGCAGATGTAAAGCGTTATGTTCACGACGGCGTTCTTACTGTCGTCACAGGCAGTCAGCTTATTCACGACCGGCGCTTATTTGGGGAGAGCAATTCTGTGCTGCTGCCGTTGCCGGAAGGCAAGCAAATTCAGCCTAATACTACTTACCTTTTACTTGAAGATAAGGCATTGGCTGAGCGGCTTGTACATAAGGCGAAACTCAAATTGCGGAAGCCTGTCCGTGCTTACTTTAACCGGCAGCCTTATCTGATTGAGATAGATGAAAATTTAGACCGTGTGCTGAACCTGCGTATCGGCCTTGACCCGGCTGACGTGGCTCTTTTGCGCGAAGCTGATCTGCGGCTGGTGCCGCGGCCGGATAATGCGGTTTTAACTAGCGAAGCGGCCGTAAGGGAGACGCTGGACGAATTTTTCGCGTTGCCGCCGGAGTTTCTTTCAGCAGTCATGTTTGACGGGCCGGAAGTAACCGGTTATCCGGATTATTTGACGGTTGCGGCAGAAGTCATTCGCGAGTCAGGCCAAGCGCTGGGAATTATTGAATTTACCGAGCGACCGGCGGGGATTTCCCAACTCTCAGCTCTGTTGGGTTATCAAACAATCTTGATCCACCCGAACCAGCCGGGAAGACCTGTTCAATCAATTGTAAATTCTGTCCAGGAACGCCGTGTGCGTCTTATTTACATTCGTTTGCCGTTAGACAAAGCAAATCCGCTGGCCGAATCACTGGAGTTTGTAGAAAACGTGACGAAGAGTTTGGCTGCAAACGGTTATCGGGGAGCTTTGGCTCGGGCTGTCAGCTTGCCCGGCCACGAACCGCTGCAGCTCTTGCTGATGCTGCAGGGCCTCGCCGCCGCCGCCGCCCTGCTTGTTTATACTATTTCGCGCCGAGAAACATGTATGCTTTGGTTGGTTTTCATCGGTACTTTTGCCGCTTTAATGATCTTGTTTCCGCTTTTTTCTGTCAACGTGGCATTGCAGGTTGGCTCCGTCCTGGCAGCGTTGCTTTTTAGTATTTTGGCTGTGGTAAGTCAGCAGTTAAACAGGTTGCCTTCTCCAGCCAAAGATAATATAACAGCGCTTAGCTGGGCTTTAATTACCATGTGCCGCACATTTTTGCTGGTGGCTGCCGGAGGAGCTCTGGTTGCAGCTCTGCCGTCCACCCCATACTTTGCCGGCGGTACCGCGCTTTTCCGCGGCGTTAAACTGGTTCACGTATTGCCGCTAGCGGTGCTTCTCCCGTTGGCAATCAGTCGGATTTATTACAGCCATGTCACAAACTGGACACCGGCTCGACTGGCGCGGGTTATCAGTGATTTTCTTTCCAGTCCGATCAAAATTATATATTTATTGTCTTTTCTAATCTTGGTTATGGTAGGTTTTCTTTATGTGGCTCGCACCGGAAATGTCCCCGGAGTCCCTGTGCTTGCCTTAGAGTTGCACCTGCGCGTACTGCTGGACTCCATTTTAGTTGTCCGCCCCAGGTTTAAGGAGTTTCTCTTTGCTTATCCGGCGGCATTACTGGGTTTAACTTTGCTGGCAAAAGGCTCCCGCTCTGCCATGACTACTGCCCTTGTTGTAATCGGCGCTGTCGCTCCCGTCTCCATGGCAAATACTTTTATGCATTTTACTACGCCGACTGCTTTTTACAGCGCTCTTTTTCGTTCTTTTAACGGTCTCTGGACGGGTGTAGTCGTCGGCTTGATTCTCTACGGCATATTTATCTTGTTCACCAGAGTCTGGGAAAATAAGGTGAAAATCTTATGAAAAAGATTGTCATCTCCGGTTATTATGGTTTTAACAACGCCGGTGACGAGGCAATTCTGGAGGGCATAGTAACCACATTGCGTTCCCTGGCAGCCGAACAGGGCGAAACACTGCATATTACCGTCCTCTCTGCGCAGCCTGAAGCTACAATCGACCGTCTGGCTGTTCATGCCGTCAGCCGCACTAATCTTTTGGCGGTTATGCGCGAAATTTTAGCTTCTCATGCTCTGATAAGCGGCGGCGGCGGTCTTTTGCAGGACAGTACCGGACGCGGGCTCTCCGTCCTTTATTACTTGGGGCTTGTCCTGCTGGCAGGCTTGTTTGGCAAAAAAACCATCATTTATGCTCAGGGCATCGGTCCCATTCGTAAGAGTTACAACCGGCTTCTAACCAGACTGATTGTTAGTCGCGTCTCGCTGATTTCCGTTCGGGATCAAGCCTCTTTGGATGAATTGCGCAGCCTTGGTGTCGCACGATCTCCCCTGACTTTAACTGTCGACCCTGCTTTTCTCTTGGCTCCGTCAGATCCAAACGGAAGGGCTGCCGCTTTTATTGAGACGCTGCCTGCCGGTATGCCGGTGGTAGGGGTTGCTGTTCGTTCCTGGCATGAGGAAGAAAAAACATTGCGCTCAATTGCCGCCGCCGCTGATTGCCTCTCCCGCGAACTTTCTGCCGTCACCGTTCTTGTGCCTATGCATTATCCAGAAGATTTGGCGGCAGCGGAAAAACTGGCAGCTTTAATGAAGTCTCCGACCTTTATTTTGCGTGAGCTGCTGGCTCCTCGAGAGCTTTTAGCCGTTTTTAATTCATTTAGCTTAGTTTTGGCTATGCGGTTGCATGCCTTGATTTTTGCCGCTCTTGCCGCCGTACCGCTGCTGGGTATTGCCTATGACCGTAAAGTTCGCGTTTTTTTAGAGCGGCTGGATTTGAGCAGCGCAGAGGAGCCTGGAGCACCGGAGGCTGTTCAGCTGACTGCCCAAGCATTGGAGCGTTGGCAGGCGCGTGAAAGGCTGCGGTGCCATTTGTCGGAAAAAAGTTTTGCTTTTTATCAAGACGGTCTGCAATGGGCCGGCCGTGTGTTGGCATTTATCCTCAAGTAAAGGCGGAGCTGCTTATGCAGGAATTTATTCTGGACGTCCCCACCGATGTGGTTACTCTTGCCGAGGCCGTATCATGGGCACAAGAGAAGTTGAACCAGAACGGTTCCCATTTTATTGCTTCCGTCAATCCGGAAATCTGTTTCTCCGCTCGCAGGAACAGTGCTCTGCAGAAGGCGTTGCTTGCTGCTGATTTAAGGATTCCTGACGGAGTAGGAATTGTGCTTGCCTCTCGGCTGTGCGGCGGACAAATTCGGGAAAGGGTTACCGGTATAGATCTGATGGAGGAATTGGTTGCCTTAGCGGCTGCGGAAGGAAAGAAGATTTTTCTGCTTGGCGCGGCAGAAGGGGTGGCTGCCGCTGCCGCTGCTAAATTAAAGGATCGATATCCTTCGTTGATGGTCGCGGGAACGGCTCACGGGTATCTGCCGCAGGCGCAAGACGGGGAGCTTGCCGGCAGCATAGCTGCATCCGGTGCCGATCTGGTTTTCGTCGCTCTCGGCAGTCCTCGACAAGAGCTGTTTGTAGCTGAGTACGGCGCTGCTTCCGGCGCAAAAATCCTGATGGTTGTGGGAGGATCTTTCGACGTTCTCTCCGGCCGCCTAAGGAGGGCACCGCTATTTTATCAGCGGTTGGGGCTGGAATGGTTTTTTAGGTTGGTTCAACAGCCTAAACGCATTTTGCGCGTTTGGATTATGCCGGCTTTTTTGGCCGCGATTACTCAGCAAAGGCTTTTTGCCGGTGGCAGGAAGCACTGTTAAGTAAAGCCTGATTTTTCATTCGGAGTTATAAACTAGGGATTGTAAAATGTATATATTTGTGATAAAACCATACTGTAGGCCTAAGACAGGTTTGCATTGCTATTAGAGAAAAAAGAGAGAAAGGGCTTTATTTGCCTGAGGGGGACTAATTATGCAGCAATATCTTTATCTTTTTGGTATCGCTTTTTTTGTTGCCCTGTTCACCACACCGCTTGTCTCGCGTCTCGCCTTCAGCATTGGAGCTCTGGACAAGCCGGGCAAGCGTAAAATTCATGATCGGGTCATTCCTCGCTTAGGTGGGCCGGCTGTTTTCCTTGGTTTTCTAGCTGCGGCAGTTCTTTTGCTGGGCAATGACCAGCGCGTAGGGGGACTGATTGCCGGCGGCACGCTTATTCTCTTGCTTGGTGTGGCCGACGATATCCGTGGGATTTCGCCAAAAGTCAAGCTTTTAGGTCAGACGCTGGCTGCTGTTATTGTGGTCATCTCCGGTATTCAGATCCAGCTTGTCAGCAATCCGTTTAACGGTTATTTTTATCTGGGTATTTTGGGTGTGCCGTTCACTATTTTCTGGATAGTTTCCGTTACCAATGCTGTCAATTTGATAGATGGTTTGGATGGTTTAGCTTCCGGCGTTTCTATTATTGCGCTTCTGACTTTTGCTTTTATTTCTCACCAAATGGGTCAAACCACCGTGTCGCTTTTATCTATTGCTCTTGCCGGTGCAGTTTTTGGTTTTCTTAGGTATAATTTTTTTCCGGCAAAAATTTTCCTTGGGGATTCCGGCAGCATGTTTCTCGGCTTTATGATCTCGGTTTTGGCCGTTTACGGATTGTTGAAAGGGATTACTGTAGTGGCCTTTATTGTGCCGATTGTCGTCTTAGGTGTGCCGATCTTCGATACCTGTTTTGCTATTTTTCGTCGTTTTTGTGCGCACAAGCCGATTTTTCAGGCCGATAAAAAGCATATTCACCACCGGTTGCTGAATCGGGGCCTTTCGCATCGCCAGACTGTTTTAGTGATCTACGGTATTTCAGTTTTCTTCAGCATGAGTGCCTTGTTAATTATGCGCACCGGGCTGTTTTATTAGAGATCTGACTTGTGGGAATCTGCGGGCGAGACGATCCATCATTAGCGGTCGGAAGCCGGACTAATAGGTATTGACAAATAAATAACTAACTTTTAATTAACTTCTTTTCTGAGGGGATAAGATAAAGGTCCCCTCAGTTTTTGCGTCTGCTTAGCAATGAGGAGGATGGATAATGAAGAAAAGATGGTTTTTTGCACTGGGTTTATTGCTGACGTTATTGGTGCCGGCAGGCTGTGGCAGTAAACCGGCTGTGCCGGCGCCACCGGCACAGGAATCGCCGGCTGTGCCGCAACGTGAAGTAATACAACGGGTTGAAGCGGTGATGGTAGTAGTTGACAACTATAGTAAAGCCAGACCGCAGTCCGGATTGCAGGAAGCCGGTATTGTTTATGAATTTTTGGCTGAAGGAGGCGTGACACGTTTCCTGGCAGTTTATGATAGGCTTTTTGCGCAGGATGTGATTGTGGGTCCGATCCGCAGCATGCGGCCGCATTTGGCTGCACAGGCCAAGGAACATGGTAATATAGTGGTTCACTCCGGCTATTCGGCCAGAACCGAGAAACTGGTCAGCAGTTTGGGGATTAAAGAAGTAACCGGCTCTACCCACTTATTTCGCGATTCATCACGGCGGGCGCCCCACAACCTTTACACCAGTCTGGAGAGGCTGGCCACTACTCGCAGCACCGCTGCTCCGCAGGCCGAAATTGTGACAGAAAGCAGGCTGCCGGATGGCTATGAATTGGCAGACAGTATTGAAATAAATTATAACAGCCAAAACAAGGTAAGTTACCGGTTTGATGCAAAGAGAGGAGTATATCTGCGCTTCATTAACGGCATTGCTCATCAGGACCGGGAGACAGGTGAGCAATACAGCGCATACCGGGTAATTGTGCGCAGCGCGAGGCACGTGAATGTGCCGGGAACGGAGCTTGTGGAAATTGACTTGACGGGAGCAGGCCAGGGGAGGCTGTATCAGGCAGGGCGGAAGTATGAAATCCGTTGGGAGAAGAGCGGTGGCAAGACACGCTATTTTTTTCAGGACGGGACTGAGCTGGATTTGCGTTTTCATAATACTTGGATTCAGCTTGTCAGCGCTCTGTAAATGCTCTATCCCTAGCCAACAAACCCTCTCTTCTTCAGGCATCTCCCCTCTCCCTTTGGGAGAGGGTTAGGGTGAGGGCAAGGGCAAGGGTTAGAGAGAGAATGAATCGTAGCAATATCTGAGGTGTTTCTTTTGGAGGATATAGCCTTCCTCAGATGCTTAGCTCGCACGTTTTCGCAGCTACGAACTGTCATTCTCGCTAACATGCCAAAACCTCCGGGCTTACTGCATGTGAACCGTTGGCATGTCTTAACGCTGCGAATTCCTGTTCGTTAAACGCTGCTGTCACTTAACGCTCGCTTCCGCATTCTGTGAAAGTCAGCAATTCACTGAAAAAAAGGACGCAGTGAGACTAAAGTTTAGTTACGCCTCCTGAGACAAGAGGGCAGAGAGTGTCTGCGTTTCAGCAAGCTCCTTTTCCTCTGGGTAAGGGCACAGAACCCCTTTGCCAGAGGATTCCCCTCCTGTGGAGGGGTGGCGCAAAGCGCCGGGGTGGTTTCTTCTGTGGAGGGGTGGCGCAAAGCGCCGGGGTGGTTTTTTCTGTGGAGTTTCTGCCATTTAGAGGCTTTTGCTCCGTGAGTTTGTTGAGGCGATATGCGACCACCCCGCCCTTGCGGGCACCCCTCCAAGGGAGGGGAATTTTTGTAGCAGGAAAACGCGTCAGTTGATAGAAAACGCGAATCGTCTTTTTTGAGACAGGAAAGCAAGTTGGGATTTGAGGGATAGTCGATGTCAAGCAGAAACCTCTTTAAATGGACAGGAATTGTGGCGGGCATGCTTTTTTTTTCCAGGCTGCTGGGTTTTTTTCGGGAAGCTGCGATTGCTTATCGTTTCGGTGCCACTGCGGAAACTGACGCTTATATGGCGGCAGTAGTATTGCCGCAGCTTTTGTTTTTATCTTTCAATGATTCGATTAAGACAGCTTTTATCCCGGTATACGGAGAGTACCATCGGGAGCGCGCAGGCCTGTCCCTGGCGCTGACTTCATTTCTGCTCTCTGCAGTTATACTTGTGCTTCTTAGCGTGGTGCTGGTGATCTCGGCTCCCTGGGTTGCGCGGCTGGTGGCGCCGGGATTTGACGGTGAAAAATTTGAGAGCACAGTAGTGATGGCAAGAATCCTGCTGCCCGGTCTATTATTTATGGGCTTATCCGGAATTTGCAGCGGCATATTGCATACCAAAAGAAATTTTGTCGTTCCGATCATTCCGGCTTATGCCAGCAATCTGATTATTATTGGCACAGCTCTTTTTCTGGGGATGCGTTACGGCATAGTCGGCTTGGCTTGGGGGACTGCGGTAGGGTTTGCCAGCCAGTTTTTTATCCAATTACCGGCGGTTGCCAGTCATGGTATTTTTCAGGGAAAGATAGATTTGCGGCATCCCGGGCTGAAAAAAATGGCGCTTGTGCTGCCGCCGATTTTACTGGGCGGTGCTGCCATTGAAATAAAAACGCTGGTGGATCGGATGTTCGCATCTTTTTTGCCTGACGGAAGTTTGACGGCACTCAGTTTTGCCGGTCGGATTTATCTGCTGCCAAACGGGATAATCGTTCTGGCGCTTTTGACGGTGATTTATCCAACTTTGGTAGAACTAAATGTTGAGCGTAAAATGACGGAGTTTAAGCTTATTTTACGTCAAGGAGCCGGCCTGATTATTCTGCTGATACTGCCCATCATGGTCGGTCTGCTGCTTTTGCGGGAGCCTGTGGTGCGTCTAATCTTTGAGCGGGGTGAATTTGACATGCTGGCCACCGCTAAGACGGCAAGTGCTTTGGCTTATTACAGCATAGGGCTGTTGCCGCTCGGGATGATGCTGCTGATAAAAAGGGCTTTTTTTGCCTTAAAAGACACGCGTACCCCTATGTTTGCCATGGCATTTACCGGGTTGCTTAACATTTTCTTTAACTGGTTGCTCATTAAACCGCTGGGATTGGACGGGATTGCTCTGGGCACTTCTTTAGCCGTTTATGCGGGAGCCGCAGGGTTGTTTGCCTTGCTCCGCTTAAAGATTGGCGCTCTTGCTGGTCGCCAACTATGGCTTACTTTGCTAAAGAGCGGCTTGGCTGCGTTTTTGATGGGGATTGCCGTAATGTTTGGCAGTTATTTTTTGAGCGGCGGCAGTTTTCTCCGGCAGGCTCTGGAGCTAATTATCCTGATTTCTTTTGGCGCAGCAGTTTATCTGCTGGCGGCTTACCTGCTGCGGGTTGAGGAGTTGGCTGTCTTCTATAGAACTATACTACAAAAATTGAGAAAATAGTTTTTCGACTGCCAACTCCGGCAGTCGTTATTTTTTGGTATCCATACATAAACTGTCTTTCTTTGGTAAAGATAGCAGATAGTATAGCTTGATTTTGGAAGGGAGCTGTTACCATGAACAGGAGGAAATGGGTAATCTTTGTTGCGCTTATCCTAATAAGCATCTTGGCCACAAGTGGCTGCCCACCTAGGAATGAGGTCACTCCGCCGCCTAACGGGGCAAGGGAGGAACTGGATATTAGCGCTCTTGTGGGGCAGTGGGCGGAGTCGGCACATAGCAATATTTTGCTTCTGCCCGCGCAGAGGGATAATTGCGTTGCTTGTCATGATGGCGGAGCCTTTGCCGGGAAGATAAACGAAGTGGCAGCCATTGAGCGGGATTTCTTCGTTTCTATTGACTGTCGGGCATGTCACAGCGGTCAAGGGACGGAGCTGCTTGCAGCCGGAACTGTTAATATACCGACGGCTGAAGGAGTGGGCGGCGGCAGCGGCGCTCAGTGTATGGCTTGCCATAATTCACGGCGGTCGCCGGATATTAATAATCCGGAGCGGCCGGCACCGCATTACAGCAGTCAGGCGGATGTCTTTACCGCGAGCGGCGGACTGCGGGCGGAAGGATTTGACTACGGCAGCACCACAGCTCATTCGGAACTGACAAACAGTTGCGTTGATTGCCATATGGTGCGGGGAGAAGGCGGTTTCCGTGAGCATACCTTTAGGATTGATGATATGCAGGCTGCTTGCGGACAATGCCATCAGAATATCACAACGTTCAATTTGCCCGCTCGAAATGACTATGACGGCGACGGTGCACAAGAAGGTTTCCAGGATGAAGTGACAGGGTTACTAAGCGTGTTGATGGAAGCCATTGGAGCGGCGACAGACGGAGGCAGCTTTGCATCGGAAGGCGGCAGAATTCAGTTTACGGATGCAGCCGGTGCACCAATTGCAGAAGTGCCTAATGAAGTGTACCAAGCAGCCTTCAATCATCTGTTAGTTTCTCAAGACGGCAGTTTGGGTGTCCACAATCCCATTTATACTGTACAGCTTCTGCAGCAGGCTTACCGGGTGCTGACCGGCAATGATGTGCCAAACGCTACTATGATCTAAATAGTTTTTAGACAAAACGAAAAGAATCTCCCGAATAGCCGACGGGAGATTCTTTTCACTTTTTAGGCACTCTTTCCGCTCCGCAAATCCCCCCTCACCCTAGCCCTCTCCCCCCAAAGGGTGGAGAGGAAATAAGCTATATCCCCTCTCCCATTACTAGAAATCTGAGGTCAGATGTCGGACTTATTGGAATTGGCAAAATAGGCGATTCCAATATACAAATCCCTCTCCCTCTGGGAGAGGGTCAGGGTGAGGGCAATGTGGTCATTGCTTAGACTAGGGTTAGGGTGAGCAGTGAAAAGAGGAAGATAAAGTCAGCCTTTAAGCGCGGTTAGCATCGCTCCTACGGTCATGCCGGCGAGAATAGCATAATCTTCCGTATGAAGATAGCTATTGGCGCAGTCATCAAAGAGAATGGTGGCATTTGGGGGGAATTCTTCGTCGCCTTTCCAGAGAATGTATAAAAGGGGAACACGGGGAAGTGCGGGGATAATGTAAGAGATGTCGCCATGCCGTGCCTTTTCTCCGCCCAGTTTTTCTGCAGCCAAAACAAAATCATCCGGACAAGCGCCGAATTTTTTTGCAAACGGAATGACGGCACGTTTTTTAAATGGCTCAAGGTAAAGACTGCCGCCCGGCAGATCTTTATAGGAAATCCAGTTTTGCGAGAGGGTAGTTCCGGTGGAGTGGCTCAGGTAGTGCAGAAGCAGGATAGCCGTAATAAGCGGCGCTTCCGTTTGGGTGTTGTTTGCTGTAACATGCCCTTCAGGGTAACTGACAGAGTAATTTTGCCCCAAAAAAGGCACAGTAAAGCGCTGCTTGTGCAGATCGAAAAGGCAGCCGCTGTTAGCAGCCATTTCCAGAGCCTGTCTTTTTGCGAAAGAGCTGCGCGCCACACTAATTGTTTCATCTAAGTTATAGGGGTTTTTATTCATTATTTCGCCTCCCCAGAATTTATCGTTTTGATTATATCATGGAGGAGGCGCGCGGTCAAAAATGGCTTATTTTCTAAAAAATAGAGGAAGTATAATCGTTTAAACATAATTTAGGGCCAAATTGCGAATATTCTCATTTTTTAAAAGCAGGAAAATGTCAGAGTTTGGTGAATATAGGGTGATGTGTCACTTTTTGATAAAGGAGATGATATCTCAATGCAACAGGTTCGCTTACGGATTATGGTTCTTGCAGCATTTTTTTGTCTGCTGACGGCTTCACTTACTGCTGTAGGTTGGCATTTTGCCGGCTGGGCGGGTTTGTTGCTCGGGTTTGCTTTAGGTCTGTCGTTATCATTGGTTATCTGCTATATAGTGCTTGGGCCTGTGGATGCGGCAATTACCGTCTCCATCAATAACACTGCCAGGGCTATTAAAGGCGATCTTTCTGAAGTAACGGAAAAGCAGGATTATGGTTGGGGGCAGATCAACGAAATGGCCGAAAATATTCGGCGTATGGTGAAAGGCACGCGCAAGTGGTTCGGGCTTGTTAAAGAGATAAACGCCAAACTGACGTCTGTCGTTGGACATATTATCACCAGTACTGAACAGGTGCGGAGCGGTAGTCAGGACCAGGCGCTCCAAGTGAAGGAATTGCTCAGAAGCATTGAACAAATGGCGGCATCATCGGAGAGCTCTGCTCGACAGGCGCACGAGGCTGTTCAGGTGGTCGATTCCACCAGCCGTACTGCCCGTCATGGGGGGGAAGCTGTGGAGAACGTCAGCCAGAGCATGAACAGGGTCGGTGAACAGATGGCCACCTTGGAGCAGAGTTCCGTCAGAATCGGTGAGTTTATGCAAGTGATTGAAGATATTGCCTCTCAAACTAATTTGTTGGCTCTCAATGCGGCAATTGAAGCGGCTCGGGCGGGTGAGCAAGGTCGGGGTTTCGCTGTGGTAGCCGAGGAGGTGCGACGCCTTGCGGAAAACTCCGGACGCGCCACTCAGGAAGTGGCGGCAATTATTACTGAAATTCAGCAGGCGATCAAAGGCACAGTGAATGCTATTCAGGCGAGCATAGACCTTACAAAAGAGACTGCTCACGCCTTTAGCTCAATTATCAGCCAGATGGATGTTACTGCCGCAACCATTAACCGTTTGGAGGAAACTGCGCGTCAACAGGCAAACGGCACCGGAGGAATGCTGGGCAATGTCCAGTCTATTGCCGCTGTTGCGCAAGGTTCCGCCGCCAGTTCTCATGAAACAAGCTCTGTGGCGCAGGAGTTACTGAATGTTTCTGTAGATTTGAAAAAAGTGGCTGACATCTGGAAGTTTTAGTATTGCCGGCGTCTGATTTTAGATAGTTCTCATCTCCCGCCGGTCTTTTATGTTGCACTCAGTGACTGGACAGCCAGCCGATTCTTTTCAGCAGCAAGCAGGAATCCAGACGATTCTTCGCGAAATTCTCAAATTGGAGAATTGTTACTTATTGCTGAAATGGAGGAAGACGCTTATGTCAAAATTACCGGAATATATCGGACCAGCCGCTTTTGGTCTAAAAATGGGGGTTGTGCTGCCGGGCACAGATTTAAAGGAAATGGTAGTCTCAGCCCTAAAGAAAGTTTCTCAAGATGAATTGCTCGATGATTATGATGTTATTTGCGTGACGGAGTCGGTAGTGGCACGCTCGCAGAATAATTTTGTTTCTGTTGACGATGTGGCCAAAGAGTTGCGGAGTAAGCTTAATCTTGCCGAGGACGGAAAAGTAGGGGTAGTTTTTCCAATTACCAGCCGGAATCGGTTTTCTTTAATTTTGGAAGGGATTGCCCGTGCTGTGCCTCGGGGCGAAGTAATTGTTCAGCTCTCTTTCCCAAGCGATGAAGTAGGCAACAGAATTATCTCGCCTGAAGCTGCGGAAGAGTTGGATTTAGCAAAGGGCTATGTCCATTTTTCTGAGTTGGCGAGCCATGATTGCCGTCATCCTATTACCCAAGTAGATTATCTTGCCATGTATGGTCAGGTAATTGAAGAACAGGGTGCCAAGGCAACTGTTATTCTCAGTAATGACCCGACGCAAATAGGCGCTTTCGCTCCTGATGGGGTAATTGCTGCCGATATTCATACTCGGGACATTACCCGAAAAAAAATCGGCAAGATTAATAGCAATGTGATTACTCTTCAGGATTTATGCCGTGAAGGAGAGAGTTGGTGCGAGTGGGGTTTGCTGGGCAGTAATATGTCAGCCAATAAGAAATTAAAATTGGCCCCCAAAGAGGCATCCCTCTTTGCCCGGGAGCTGCAGGAGGCAATCTATATTGCTACAGGCCGGAAAGTAGAGGTGCTGGTGTATGGCGACGGCGCCTATAAAGACCCAAGCACCGGAATTTATGAGTTGGCAGATCCCATGCCTGTATTTGGCATGACTGAAGGAATCAGCGGCCGTTATCGAGAGGGGATTAAATATAAATATCTGGCGGATGTTTGCCATGCCGAGGGGAAAAATACTTTGGAAATCGAAGCGCATTTGGCGGAACAGGCGGAGCAGTTTTTTGCTCAGGACCATATTTTGACTGGGGGGACAACTCCGCGACGGGCGGAAGATGTGATTGCCAGCTTGGCTGATCTTGTGAGCGGTTCGGCCGATGCCGGTACTCCCGTAATCGTTGTCAAAAATATCCTATTTTCTCAAAAATAAAGGAGGGAATCGGATGGAGACGGGTTTGAAGGGCGAAGCAACCGTTAAAGTATTCAGAGGCAATACGGCAGTAGCCGTAGGTTGCGGCAGTGTACCTGTTTTTGCCACCCCCATGCTAATCGCATTGATGGAGAATGCGGCGATTAACGCCTTGCGGGAAGAACTGCCGCCGGAACAGACTACTGTGGGCACAAAAGTAGACGTCGTGCATTTGGCAGCGACGCCTGTCGGCATGACTGTAACTGCGCGCGCCGAATTGGTACAGATTGACGGGCGGCGGTTGTTGTTTGAGATTACGGCGGAAGATGAGGTAGAACTGGTAGGGCGCTGCCGCCATGAACGGTTTGTGGTGGAAAGGGAAAGATTTTTGGCGAGAGTCGGTCAAAAACAGGATCAGTGCGGAAACCAGTAAGTTTCAAGAAAAACCGGTTCCAACTGCCTCTTCTCCATGGCTAGGGCTACTGTTTCATAAAGCAGATCCAGCCTTGCCAGAAAGACTTGTTTTCTGCCTTGCTGCTCCGGCCCAAAGGGGACGAGGAAAAAATTTTGCAGGCTGATAATCTGCTGGGCGTTTTGCAACACTTCTTCCGAGTCTCCATTGCTAATCAGCGCCAGCACCACCGGGAAGCCGGCTTGCAGGTGGCGCACTGTTTTGGAGAGAGGAGCGGCAGTCGCACTGGTATTGACAAGCTTTGCCAGGAAATTTCCCGGGCAAGGGGCGATGACTATCAGGTCAAAAATTATTTCTTCGCCGCTTAGATCGTTTGCTTCTTCCGCCAGCAGATTAGTTAATAATTCACGACCTGTTATTTGCTCAAGCAGCTTCTTTGTTTCCAATAATTGTGCTGAGGGCTGCTGATTTTCGCCGGTAGCCAAAAAAAGGGGAAAAACGGTCGCTCCTGCCGCTACCATCTTTTTAATCTCAGTTAGAATGACGGGCAGTGTGAAGTGGCCTTCCGGTAAGGCAAAGCCGATTTGTTTTCCTTCTAGGCGCATAATGAACCCCCTTCGCAGTCGCAGTTATATATATGCGCACCAAAGGGGGTTCGTGCCTGTCCAGCTTCTATTTAGAGCGTGAGAACCTTTTCAAGTCCATAGCAGACGTCTTCTCTTTTCATCACTTCCTTAATAGCTAGAACCACGCCTGGCATAAATGAACTCCTGCTTAAACTGTCGTGGCGGATGGTCAGCGTTTGTCCGATACCGCCAAAAATCACTTCCTGATGAGCCACAAGTCCCGGCAAGCGCACACTGTGCAGTCGGACACCGTCTATATCCCCACCCCTGGCGCCTTTTACTTTTTCCAGTTCCGCCACAGTTTGTCTTGTGCTCTGACCTCTTGCTTGCAGAATCAGCTCGGCGGTTTTAAGTGCCGTTCCCGATGGCGCATCTATCTTTTCTGCATGATGCAGTTCGATAATTTCGGCCTCCGGCAGATAGCGGGCTGCTTGTGCGGCGAAAAGCATCATCAGCACGGCGCCTAAAGCAAAATTAGGAGCGATAAAAGCGGGTGTGGCATATTCCTTTGACCAAGACGTGACTTTTTCCAGATCCGTTTTTGTAATGCCGGTGGTGCCTATCACCGGTCGTACTCCGGAAGAGAGCGCTGTATAAATATTTTGCATAACTGAATATGGGGAAGTAAAGTCAACCAGCACGTCAGGTTTTATTTGTTTTAAGACGGTCGCTAACTCAGTGGAAACCGGAATGCCCAGACGTCCTATGCCGGCAATTTCGCCGATGTCGCCGCTGGTTTTGCCGCCTAGATCTATAGCAGCGACCAGTTCTAACTCCACTTCAGCGTGTATGGCGCGAATTACTTCCCGTCCCATGTTGCCGAGCGCACCGTTTACTGCCACAGTTATTTTCACTTGTTATCCCTCCAGTGTTCCGCCCTGCCAATCTTATTTGCATTGTCTTATATTGAATGCACAATGTCAAGTACACATTGAATTGTCCGTTCTGACTGCGGGTAAGATAAGCCAAATTAAGCTTTTGAGCAAGTAGGGAACTATTCAAGGCGAGAGGAGAAAAGAAGATGACTGTGAAAATAGGAATTAATGGGTTTGGGCGTATCGGACGCAATGTGTTTAGAGCATTATTGGCAAAAGAAGAATTACAAGTGGTGGCAATCAACGATTTGACAGATAATCATACACTCGCCCATCTTTTACGGTATGATTCCCTTTATGGCAAGTTTCCCGGTGAAATAGTTTTAAAGGATGCTAATCTTTTAGTTAACGGCAGGGAGATTAATATTTTGGCGCAGGGTCAGCCGGAAAAGTTGCCCTGGCGAGAGCTGGGTGTCGAGCTAGTACTTGAATCCACTGGCCGATTCCGTACTCATCGCGAAGCATCAAGGCATCTGCAGGGCGGTGCCAAAAAGGTGATTGTCGCCACGCCGGTAAATGATGCAGACTTGATTGTGGTGATGGGAATAAATGAAAAGCAGTATGACGCTGGTAAACACCATATTCTTTCCAATGCATCTTGCACGACTAATGGGCTGGCTCCCGTAGTGAAAGTGCTGCACGAACACTTTGGTTTGCTTAAAGGCTTGATGAATACAACTCATGCTTACACCAACGATCAACAGCTCTTGGATCTGGCACATTCAGATTTGCGGCGGGCGCGAGCGGCGCAGCTTTCCATGATTCCCACTACCACGGGAGCGGCTAAAGTCATTGGCAAGATTATTCCGGAATTGAAAGGAAAGATTGACGGTTTTGCCGTCCGTGTGCCAACGCCTACTGTCTCAATGGTTGATTTTGTAGCTCAATTACAAAAGGAAACCAGCGATATTGAGGTCAACAAGGCGCTAAAAGAGGCTGCGGAGGGTGAGTTGCGCGGAATTTTAGGCTATACTGATGAACCGCTTGTCTCGGTAGACTATAAGGGATCTGCCTATTCCTGTGTTGTCGATAGTTTGCTGACGATGGTTATTGGCGGCAATCTGGTGCGTGTGGTTGCTTGGTATGATAATGAGTGGGGATACTCGCAGCGGCTGGCTGACCTGGCAGCCTATCTTGCGCGTCAAGCGCTTTGAGCAGACACTCATGCTGCTAGCCGGATCAGTGAAAGAGTGATAATACTCCTTCGCCTTGTCCTCACTCTGCCCTCACCCTAGCCCTCTCCCAGAGGGAGAGGGGAACTAGAGGGGACTTGCACTAACTTTACCCTCTCCCAGAGGGAGAGGGTAACTAGAGGGGACTTGCACTAACTTTACCCTCTCCCAGAGGGAGAGGGGAACTAGAGGGGATTTGCACTAACTTTACCCTCTCCCTTTGGGAGAGGGTGGAGCGCAGCGAGGGTGAGGGGGCTACGGTGGCTATTCTCGGAGCAGTTTTGAGTTTGAAGCAGGAATGCGGTGCTTGGCAAAAGTTGGCGGCCGGTATTTTGTTGTGTTAATTAAAGGTAGGAGGAGCGTGTGATGGCAGGAATTAATTTTGGCACAGACGGTTGGCGGGCAGTGATTGCAGAAGATTTCACTTTTGCCAATGTCCGTTGCGTTTCCCAGGCGATTGCTCAGCATTTAACCGCTTTGAATTTGCTTGAACGAGGGGTTGTGGTAGGTTTTGACACCCGTTTTTTGGCTGAAAAATTCGCTTTGGTAGTAGCGGAAGTGTTGAGCGGAAACGGAATTAAAGTTTATTTGTGCAAGAAACATACACCTACCCCGGCAGTTGCCCATGCGGTTACAGTACATAAAGCGGGTGGTGCGGTTATGCTTACAGCCAGCCATAATCCGGCCGAGTATCTGGGGATAAAGTTTATTCCCGCATATGCGGGGCCTGCTTTGCCTGCAGACATTGAGCCAATTGTAGCTTGCATGGCTGGCATATTGAGTTCAGGGACGGTGAACCGCTCTTCTTTGACAAAGGCGTGGGAAAAAGGTTTAGTGGAAATAATCGAGCCGTTTAGTGATTATGCCAAGCATCTTGAAACGATTATTGACTTTGCCGCAATTAAGGAGCGGGGAATCAGTGTGGTCGTAGACCCAATGTTTGGTGCCGGAATCGGTTACCTGGAAGAATTGTTGGGGCGTCACGACTGCAAAGTGGCAGCTATTCATAACTGGCGTGATCCGCTCTTTGGCGGCTCTTTGCCGGAGCCGAACGCAAATCATCTGCATCAGCTTTGTCAGTCAGTGCGGGAGCATAAGGCAGAAGTGGGAGTGGCACTTGACGGTGACGCTGATCGTTTGGGAGTAGTAGATGCGCAGGGACGCTATTATAGTCCTAATGAAATTCTTGTGCTTTTTCTGGCTTACTTAGTAAAGAGCCGCGGCTGGCAGGGGGCTGTGGCGAGAACGGTGGCAACCACACATCTGCTTGACAAGATGGCTGCCTCCTACGGTTTGAACGTAGTGGAAACTCCGGTTGGTTTTAAATATATCGGTCAGGCTATGCGAGAACAGCAGGCTTTTATTGGGGGCGAGGAAAGCGGCGGAGTAAGTATCCGCGGACATATCCCGGAAAAAGACGGTATCTTGGCCGCGCTGCTGTTTATCGAAATGCTCGCTAAGACAGGCAAAACTGCCGCACAGCTATTGGCGCAACTCTCCGCCGATTTTGGCAATGTTTTTAGTGAGCGGCTGGATCTGCAATGCAGCGAAGCTGCAAAACAGGAAATTATCACTAAAATGGAGAATTGGCAACCAACCTCACTGGCAGGTGTGGCAGTGAAAACCATTTCCCGCTTGGATGGTCTGAAAATTATTTTGGAAAATAGCAACTGGTGCCTGGTGCGTTCATCAGGTACTGAGCCGGTTTTTAGAATTTATACAGAGGCTTCTTCGCAGGAAGAAAAAAAAGAGTTGCAGCAAGCGGTAAAACAAGCATTATTTTTAGAAGTTGAGGAGGGGAAAGCAGAATGGATGAGCTGAAAAAGACGAGCGGCTTACCGCTCTCGGTAGACGGGCAAGGTCGATTGATCTTTGGGGAAGGATTAACTCCTGTGACTGCTGCCGTTCGTTTTAAACGTGATATGTTAGACGTGCTGTTTGCGGCCGCAGCCGACAGCGAGGACGAACTCTATTATATGTACCGTGATGTTTGCAGGGCAGAGGATCGGCCGCTTATTGCCAAACACGGTCTGCGCTACGATGTGACCATTCTGCGGCCCGGACATATTGGCGGCGAATATATTAAAACCGCCGGTCATTATCATCCGCTCAAGCCGGGTACCGATTCTACCTATCCTGAAGTGTATGAGGTGCTCTACGGCAGGGCGCATTATTTGCTGCAGACAGAACCGGATGAAGAGGCGGTGGAAGCCATTTTGGTTGAGGCGTTGCCGGGCGACAAAGTGCTTATTCCTCCCGGTTACGGCCATATCACTATCAATCCCGGCAATACGTTCCTGGTGATGAGCAATTGGGTTGCCGCCGGTTTTGATTCAAGCTATGGCGCCATTAAAGCCCTTGGTGGCGGCGCTTACTTTGAATTGGCAAGCAAAGAGGAAGATGAACAGTTTGTTGTCAATCCGCGTTATCAGCCTGTGCCGCGCCTTTCCGTCCGTAAGGTGGAAGATCGGCCGGAATTTGGCCTTGTGCGCGGTTTGCCGATGTATCAGGAGTTCTTGAAATTACCCGAGAAATTCGACTTTCTGACAGCGCCGGAAAAATATTTTTAAACTATAAAGTTCCTCGGCGCTCTCGCCGATACAGTAAGTAGGATTAACAGGGGTGTGATTTTGATGAAAATTGACAACGGTAAAGCAGTTCAGTTAGCGGGTCTTTATCAGCGGCAACAAGCGGAGGAGAAGCAAGCCGGCGCACAGAAAATGGCGGCAAATAAGACTGCCGCTGATTCTCTGACTATCTCCGGCGATGCGACAAGAATGCGCGAGTTGCTGCAAGCTGCATCCCAACCCTCGGAGGTTAGAACAGAGCGGGTCGAGGAACTCAGAGCTGCCATTGCCCGGGGAGAGTATTTGGCAGACAGCGATAAAATCAGCACTGCTATGTTGACACAGACGCAAGAATAGGCAGGCCTGTCTTTACTCTTATTTCAGCTTGACTTTGTTCTTGTCGTCATCTTATAGGGCTTGGCTTTTGCCCTCACCCTAACCCTCTCCCGGAGGGAGAGGGGATTTGTAGGGTAAGATGAGGGGAACATTCTACTACCCTCTCCTTTTGGTTTTTGTGCCCTCACACTGAACAGAGGATTTAACTTTTGCCCTCACCCTACCCTCTCCCAGAGGGAGAGGGGATTTGTAGGGTAAGATGAGGGGAACACTCTACTACCCTCTCCACCCTTTGGGGGGAGAGGGCTAGGGTGAGGGGGGAAGTGAGTCAAATGCCGGAGTTTAGTTGTAACCGGAAGAACCGTCCCCATGGTTTAGGAGGTGAGTGTTTTGCGGATTGGAGGTATTGCCTCAGGGTTTGATACCGATAAAATTGTCAGGGATCTGATGCGGATAGAACGCGTTAAGGTAGACAGGAAAATGCAGCAGCGGCAAGTTTTGCAGTGGCAAAAAGAGCAATTCCGAGAAGTGATCAATCAGATTCGCTCTTTTCGCGATACTTATTTTGACGTATTGCGCCCGCTGACAAATATGACAAGCACTTCAACCCTGCGCAGAATGACTGCTACCTCTACAGATCCGGCAACAGTCACGGCGACTGCCAATGCCGACGCGATGGCGGGCAGCAGTGAAATCAGGGTGATTCAGAGCGCGACAGCCGCCCGTGCTCAAACAGCGCCGGTCAGCAGGGATAGCAATCTTGGAGCGCGTCTGAGTCTGAATGATTCACTGGCGACCGTTAGCGGCAAGCTGCAAAACGGTCCGCTCGCTTTCGATGCGGTGAGCGGTTCTTTTACCGTAAATATTAACGGTACCGCACTCAGTTTTCTGCAAAGTGAAAGTTTGGGCACAGCCCTTGCCCGCATTAACAACAGCGCAGCGGGCATTCATGCTGGCTACAGTTCTTTCAGTGATACTTTTACTTTCACCGCCAAGGCTACCGGCGCGCAGAGCATAACCGTCGATGACGGCGGCAATTTTTTTGCGGCGTTAGGCTTAAAAAGCGGCACGGGGCTGGAGGCAATCGGCATGACCGGACGGGATGCCCAGTTTCAAATCAATGGTTTTGCAGGCAGCAACGCGTCGAACAGTTTTACTGTGGACGGGGTCAGTTATTCTATCTCGCGGAGGATTGAAGCGGCGGATAATGCGCCGCCTGTAACTGTCAGAGCTTCTTTGGATCCGGAGGCAGTGTTCAAGAATATCCAAAGTTTTATCGAAGATTATAACAAATTGATCACCACTATAGGCAAAGAACTTAATGAGGAGCGTTTCAGCGCTTTTCCTCCGCTTACCGCCGAACAAAAGGAGGAAATGAGTGAACGGGAGATTGAATCGTGGCAGGAGAAAGCACAGAGCGGCTTGCTGCGACGGGAATCGGCGCTTGAAAATATGCTGCGGGAGATGCGTACCGCTCTGAATCAGGCGGTGGGAGGAGTTCATCTTTCCCAGATTGGCATCGAATTCAGCCGTAATTTTCGAGACAATGGCAGACTGGTGCTGCGTGACGGCGGTCAGCAGTTACGCGCCGCCATTGCTGCTAATCCGGAGCGGGTACAGGAGCTTTTTACCCGCCGCAGTTCGATCGCTTACAGCCCTAACCTTTCCGCAGCGGAGCGGGAGCAGCGCCGGCAGGAGTCGGGACTGGCACACCGTTTAAACGATATTCTGCTTGATAATATCAGAACGACAGGCGGTAGGGGAATTCTTATAGAGCGGGCGGGCATTGTTGGAGATACGACTGAAGTTACTAATTCTTTCAGCACTCGGATTAACAGGCTCGACACGCGTATTAACCGGATGAATGAATTGCTGGCTCGGCGTGAGGAGCAGCTCTTTCGCCAGTTTACCGCGATGGAAACAGCGCTTGGGCAGCTTTACGCACAGGGAGACTGGCTGGCGGCGCAAATTGAGAGCCTGCCAACAAGGCGCTGAGTTGTTTGCTTTGCCCTCACCCTAACCCTCTCCCGGAGGGAGAGGGGTTAAGTTATTGGAGGTGTAAAGATGGCGGCTGACGGACAAAAGTCACTAATCGGCAAGTCAAAAAAGCTTGCGGAGATCATGCGCGACTTGCGGGAACTGACCGCAAACTTGCATAGCGTCTGCAGTTCTGAACAGCCGGATTCTCTGAGTCTGGCTGATTTGCTTCACAGGCGGCAGCAATTGATGAATGAAGCCGCAAAGATTTACATGGCAGGTAGCTTGCAGGCTGCCGCTTCTTTGAGAGGCGACGAGGAAGATTTGGCAAATATTAATCAGCTTGGGGAAATACGCCGCTTGCTGGAGGAAATTGCTGCTCTCGATAAGAAAGCAAAAATTTTTTTGGAGGAGAAACGAGATAAACTAAAAGCGGAGTTGGCGGGGTTGCGTGCCGGCAGGGCGGCAGGCAAAGCGTATGGCACCAAAGCACCGCAGGAGGAAGGGCTTTTTTTTGACCGGCGGGAAAATTAGTTATTCTGTTAAGAATACGGCTAAAGTTTTTTTTTATTTGCCGATTAGTATTGACGGAGAAGGATAATACAAGGCGGCCGACTTGTGTTGACCTATTTGCTCCGGCTTTCAAAGGAATGAAAGCAAAAAATTTCAAGGAGGAAGAAAAATGAGAATTAATACCAACATTAGTGCAATGAATGCCCATCGTCAGTTGGGTATCGCAAACACGAGAGGCGCCAGTTCGATGGAGCGGCTCTCGTCCGGTTTGCGCATCAACCGCGCCGGCGACGACGCGGCAGGTCTTTCGATCAGTGAGAAAATGCGCGCTCAGGTTCGCGGTTTAAACCAAGGCGCGCGCAATGCGCAAGACGGCATTTCTTTGATTCAGACTGCTGAATCGGCGCTCAATGAAACGCATGATATTCTGCAGCGTATCAGGGAGCTGGCCACACAATCGTCAAGCGGCACCAACACTGCTGAAGACCGTGCGGCGATGCAAGGTGAGGTCGCCCAATTAAAGAGCGAAATTGACCGCATCGGCAATACGACCGAATTCAACACGAAGACGCTCCTAAACGGCAGCCTGCAGGCAGCCGGAGCAGCCGTAGGACAGGATACGACCACAGGCGCGATTGTCGGCAGGCAGACGGCAGCCGTGCTATCCTCAGCAACTGTCATGGGCACTTTGGGCAGTGAAGTAGTAGTCGGTGATTTTACCGCAGAGCAGTTGACTGTGGACGGCGTGACAGTCACGGTCAACTGGCAGAACCTAGGCACCGCCGAGCGAGATACTATTCAGATGGGCACTGCAGCCGGCGCTTCTGCGGGTCAGCGGAACGCGGCTAAAGACTTGATCGTCAGTACAATTAATAATGCGATCAATGAATCGGGGCAGAATGTGGCGCCGATTACTGCTCATGTGTCTACCGCCGGCAATCTGGTTTTAACGAGCGGTAGGGAGGGAGTCAATTCAGGCATCACAACTACTACGGGTCAGGTGCTGGGGAGAGTAATGGGCGTTGGTACTGCTACTGGAACCAGCGTATATAATGGTTTGTCTACTCCCGTCCCCACTAATTTTTTCGCTCATATCGGCGACGTTCAGTTTAACGTAAGTATCGCTGCAGGCATTGCCTCCGGAACGGCGATGGGAGTTGCGGCAACTACATTGCAAACCAACATCAATGCTGCGATTACGGCTTATAACACTGCTGGTGCCACCGCAGGCACCCCCGGCTTTATCGAAGCCGTCACAGTTAACGCCTTAGAGGACGGACGCTTTCAGGTCATCAGCGGCAGCGGGCCCATTTCCTTCTCCGACAGGCTCGGCGGCTCTGCCGTACGGGATTTAGGTTTGACACAGGCACAGTCTGAAGCTGCCGGCAGCGGGGGAATGACGCTGCAAATCGGCGCCAACAGAGGGCAAAACATGACTTTCGGCATTAAAGATATGCGCACCGCCGCCCTCGGTATTGCCAATGTGGATGTGAGCACCCAGGCGGGCGCTTCCAACTCAATCAGTTCTTTAGACGGAGCGATCAGAAGAGTTTCTGAGCAAAGAAGTTCTCTGGGTGCTGCGCAAAACAGGTTGGAGCATACGATCAGAAACCTTGACACCTCAAAAGAAAACCTGCAAGCCTCGGAAGCAAGGATCAGAGACGTTGATATGGCTGCGGAAATGATGGAATTCACCAAGAATAACATCTTGCAGCAAGCTGCCACCGCGATGCTCGCGCAAGCCAATATGGCACCGCAAGCAGTATTGCAGCTGCTCGGTTAAGGCAAAAAGGCAAAGCAAAGCTCGGAGCAAAAAGCAAATCTCGTGTCAAAGCAAGAAAAGCTCTGGGCAAGGTTCGAGGCAAAACAAAGCAAGAGGTTCGGGAGAAATCTCCCGAACCTCTTTTTGTCATTGTCATCGGCTCATTCAGCGTGGCCATTCCCCTCCCTTGGAGGGGTGGCGCGCAGCGCCGGGGTGGTTCTTATTACTCAAAAAAAAGAGCCGCGTTTTAGGTCGGCTACGCAAAGAGAATGCTATTTTTTGAAGAGCGGCAAGCGCGGCAGCTCGTCGTGACTGAACGCCGCCGCCTGGTTTGCCGCTCGGATGGCTTCGTAAACCTCCTCACGGTTTACAGCCACCTCTTTAGGCGCTTTGATGCCTATTTTTACGGCATCGCCTTTAATCTCCAGGATTTTAACGGTAATACTATCGCCGATCACCAGATTTTGGCCGGCTTTGCGGGTCAGGATCAGCATGGCAAGCCTCCTAGCCGCAGCTTCTTTGCTGCTCGGGAGGAAAAAGGAAATGCTTAGTCGTGTAGTTTGATTGGTGCAGCACAAGCTGCGAGGCTAAGCCTTGCGCCGTGTTGACGATTAAGGGAGCAAGCAGGTTGGCTGTCGCCTCTACAGCCTTTTTCGGCACGGTCACAAGTAAGTAGACTTCCGCTTCTTTTTCCTCTAATGCAATATTCGCCAATTCATCCCGCTTAACCTGCACAAGGTAGTCGGGAAAAAAGAAAATAGGCTTGGTAAGAATAAAGGTTGGTCCATTTGGTGCCAACAGGGAAAAAAAGCAGGGGTTGTCGGGGATGGGTTCCAGGAGATATTCGGAAATTTCTTCAAAGCCAAAAAGCCCCGGAACCATTTTTAGTGAGACGGCTTGTTTTGTCATTAGCTACACCATCCTTTTTTGGCAAAAATGTCAGCGCAGAAAATCCAGCAAACTTGGTTGCATTATTCTTGCGCTTGAGGTAAGGGAGGCTTTGTAAATAGTCTCCATCACCGAAAAATTCATCATCGTTTCGGCAAAATCAATATCCTCAAGTTGGGAACGCAGACGTGTAAAATTTACTTTTTGGGTCGCAAAGCTTTCGGTGGAAAGTTCCAGGCCGTTATAAATAGCGCCAAGCCCGGCGCGCTTGTTTAGCACACGCTCACTAGCCAGCCGCAGGCTTTCGATAGAGTTGGCGGCGGCGGGGGTGTTATTATTAAACATTGCTTGCGCCAGTTCTTCCATGCCGGCCAAAAGTCCGGAGGAAAAGAAGAGTTCATGAGCGGTAAGGTTGCTGCGGATAGTCACATGCGGCGCGACTTCCCAGTTGATCGCTCCGTGGTCGCCGGCATAGCTGACGCCGGCAGCGCCTGCGCCCGCGGCATAATCGCGTTCCAGAGGTTTGGTGGTCGTTAGGTGTCCGGAAAATATATGGCGTCCCGCATAATTGGTATTGCCAAACTGGACGAGGACGTCAATCAGTTCGTCTACTTCCAAGCCGATCGCTTCGCGCGCTTGCGGTGAGAGTGTTTCGCTTGCGCCGCGCACGGCTAACTCTTGTGCCCGCTGTAGCACTTCTGTAATGTGGTGCAAGGCGTCTTCCGTTGCGCTCAGCCAAGAACGTGAAGCCTCAATATTGCGCTGATGTTGTTCCACCTGCTGCAGTGCGGAATTATAGCCCATTATCCTGGCAACTTTTAGCGGCTCATCGGAGGGTTTAGAGATGCTTTTGCCTGATGAGAGCATGTCTTGAAAGCGGCTCATATTTTGCAGATTGTTTTGAATGTTGCTGATTACTCTGTTTTTCACCATTTGGTGAGTAACACGCAAGAGAATTCACCTCCTAATAAAAATATCATACCGCCAGTCACTCATCCTCGCCACCCTCACCCTAACCCTCTCCCAGAGGGAGAGGGGAGTCAGTATAACCATTACCTCAGCATTCTGTTGATTAGCGTATCATAAATCTCATCAAAGGCGGTAATCATCCGGGCGGAAGCCTGGTATGCCAACTGGAACTGGATCATATTAGCCATTTCCTCATCAAGGGAAACGCCGGCAATTGAATCCTGCCTTTGTCTTAGCATCCCAATCAGGGACGTTTGGTTTTCAGCCAGCCGCTCGCTTTCCCGGGTGTCCACTCCCAGCCTCGCAATATTGTCCCGATGGAAGTTAGTAAAAGTAGTCAGCCCAGCCGAATCCAGCGTTGCCCGCAGACGCACGTCCGGCTGCAGGGGATCTACGCTGATTGCCGCACTTCTCAGGCGGGCAATCAGCAAGGCATTTCCGCCGTCGCCGGGAGCCGGTTGACTGTGCCCAGGCAAAGCCGCCATGGATGCTGCGATCAGTCCGGAATCATTTCTAAGCAGATCATTTGCCTGCAGTGTCTCGATTTCGTTGCCGGTAAAGAAAGCATTGCCGCTTGTTCCGTAAAGGTCCATGCCTGTGGAGTGCAGATCGTTAACCGAATTTATCACGCCCCAGACCATACTTGAGAAGTCTTCCATATAGCTCCGCAACAGAACATCACGAGTTTCCATTAAGCTGGCCAACTGTCCGTTACTCATGTTTAGGGGTTGATTATCGCGTTCCCAGACGGGCTGCGGCGAGAGCGTCCAGTCGCCGTCAAGCGCCCCGGCAATAGTTGTAATGCGGAAATTGAGATTATTGTCGACTAACGCCCTGCCGGCGATAAAGATGCTGATTGAGGAGTTGTCATTGAGGACTGTGTCAAACTCAATGATTTCGGTTAATTCTTTTAACAAGTTGTCGCGGCGATCGAGCAAATCTGCGGGGTTGTTGCGTTGGGCTGTCAGGCTGACAATCTGTCGATTAAGGTCAGCCAGCTGTTTGGCAAAAGTATTGACTTCTTCCGTCTTTGCCGTGATCTGTTCTGCCATATGGGTGCGCACAGCTTTTAGTTGTTCGTTTGTATGCCTGGCGGCGTTTGTAAAAGCGTTGCCGTTTTCCAGCAGCGCGGCTCGCACAGAGGAACTTTCAGGATTTAGGCTGAGTTCCTGCCAGCTATTATAAAAAGTGTTTAGCACACTGCTAAAGCCGGTTTCCGACGGTTCCATAAAAATGTCTTCGACTTGACTGAGAAAAGAATGGCGGGTTTCCCACTTGGCAAGTGTTTGTGCTTCCCGGCGGAGCTGTGTGTCAAGAAAGCGGTCTCTGACTCTCGAAATTTCAGCTGTCTTTACGCCGCTGCCGAGCATGCCTTCACCGTTTAAATAGGGCAGAGGGTTAGTGGTTGATAGCAGGGCGCGCTGACGGCTATAGCCCGGAGTGTTCGCATTGGCTATATTATGTGAGGTTATTGTCAGGGATTTTTGTTGTGTCTGTAAACCCAGACGTGAAATATTTAGACCGAAAAAAGTTGACACTGCTCTGGCCTCCTTTGTGAGTTAGGCAAGCGCGCAGACTAGAGCGCAAGCTGTGTTTTGACGTGTGCTGATTATACCCGTTTTCGTATAACTATTTGTCTGTAACTCATTGCCCGCTGCTTGGCGGAAAAAATTGATATATGCCAACTGGTGCTTCAGGTAGAGCGCGTTCGTTTCGTTTTCATTTTTTAGTTCCCGCAAGGCAAGCAGCAAATTTTGGCGCAAGGTGAGCAGTTTTTCCGCCGGAGCGCCGGGAGCGGCCGCAAGCTCTCTTAAAGATTTGCCGTGGGCAGAGTTTTCGCGCTCTTCTTCCAGCCGTTGCAAGCAGTGCTGAAGTTTCGATTTTTCCTGTTGGCAGTAGTGCATTAATGCCGGCTCGTTTTTAGCAATGGCGTATCTTTCCTGCCGCAGTATTTCTGTCAGCGCAGTGACGGTTGATAGTTGTGCGTGCAAGGTTGTGAGCAGCTCTTCCACAGGAGATCCTCCGTTTGTTGATTTTCTGCTTAATTTATCGGCAGCTTGCATGAAAGCTTAAGGGCTGATGCAAAAGAAGTTTAAGCAGTTTTGCTTTAGGCAGGCAGATAAAAAGACGGCGTCGCCGTCTTTTTATCTGTTGGAAGGTTATGCTGTTTGTTGCACGTTGCCCTCACCCTAGCTTTAGGTTTAAGATTTAAGCTGCCCTCACCCTAGCCTCAGGGTTAAGATTTAAGCTGCCCTCACCCTAGCCCTCTCCCAGAGGGAGAGGGGATTTGTATGGAGGAAGAGGGGATTTGTATGGAGGAAGAGGGAATTTTGTATGGAGGAAGAGGGGATTTTAGAGCAGAGAGGGGATTTTTAGGGAGGAGCAAGCGTATACCCTCTCCACCCTTTGGGGGGAGAGGGTAAGGGTGAGGGGGGTGAGTAGAGCCTCTCGTTTGATTACTGTGTAAGATTAAAGGCTTGCAGCCATGTGTCGCGCAAATCAACAAGCAAACTTTCAACTTCAGCCAAAGGCGCCGCTTCTTTTTTTAGGTTGGCAGTAACGAGGCGCTGCTGCATATAGTCGTAAAGCAGGTAGAGGCTATCTGACATTTCTCCTTGGTTTGGGTCGAGGGAATTCATCAGCTCAAAGAGAATATCCTGCGTCTTGATGTTGTTGATGTGGCTTTGTTCCAGCTTGTTTTCCGCCAAGCTTAGCTGAGCCAGCTTGGTGAACTTAATGGCGGCGTTATAGAGCATAATGATCAGCTTCAGACCGGAAGCAGTCTCTATTTGGGTGTGCAAATATGTGCGGTAAGGGTTTGCCAGCATTTTTCAGCCTCCATTTCTAACGCTTAGTGTCCAGCAAGAGACCAATCATTTCTTGGATTTGCGCCGCCAGCCGAAGTAAACGCTCCGGGGGTATTTCCCGAATTAACTCATCGGTTTCTTTATCGATAACCTGCACCATTATTCTGTTGGACTCGTCATGGATTTTGTAGCGCAGGCTGAAGCTAAAGGCGTCTAAAGTACTGTTTACTTTATTTACGGCAGCATCTATTTCCGTAGTCGAATAAGCCGGAGGTTGAATTTCCGTATGAGGGTTTGGCGCTCCTTTAATGCTTTCCTCTTTTTCGCGAATTTTAGCCGGGTGGCTGCTTTCATTTGCAATATTTTTCGGTACGTCCGTTGTGATTGCAGATTGGGTATTTGCTGCTCCGATTTTCACTGTTTCACCTCCTCGTCTTCGCCCAGGCGAAAAATGCATTGCATCTAGCTTTTGTTAGTTGAACAACATTGTCTGTGGTAACATCGGTTGGATGAAAACACCCCTCACCCTAACCCTCTCCCAGAGGGAGAGGGGATTTTCAGTTCACCCTAACCCTCTCCCAGATGGAGAGGGTGATTTTCAGAGTAAGGCCGCATGCTCTTTGTTTTGTATAATATTTTCGGTAAAAGCTGAAAAAACTTAATGCTTTTGTTAAAATAAAGTAAAGTTTTTTTATTTGCAACCGATAACAAATTTAGGAAAAAAGGGAACTGCTGTCTCGTGAAAATGGGGGATGAGCTGTGAAAGTGCAAGGGGTGGATCCTGTAATTATGAGCAGGATTCAGGAAAAAGTAAAAAAGCAGTTAGTGCAAGAAAGCCGACAAGTTGAGTTTGCTAAAGAACGACAAAACAGCCAAGAACAAGAGCGGGAAGCCCCGGATCGGGATGAATTGCTCGCCGCGGCGCAGAAGCTAAACAAAACGGCTGAATCTTTGGGAATCAATCTGCTCTTTGTCTTGATTGACGATGATCTGCCTCGTTTGTTTGCACTCGACAGAACAACGCAGGAGTTGATTTATCAGCTCTCTCCCGCAAAAGCGCAGGAAATGATGAATGATATGAAAGGTTTTGTCGGCATGATAATTGATCAACTTTCTTAAGGGGGATGAAAAGTGTCAGCTAAAGTGACGGAATTGCTTGAGTTATTAAGCGCTAATTATCAGCAGCAATATCTGCTTTATCAAAAGGTGCGTCAAATTGCGCAAGCGGAAGGCGCGCTGATTGAAAGTCAAGAGATGCTGCAGTTAATTGAATTGCTCCATTGTGCGGAGGAAATTATGCTGCGTGTCCAGGAGTTGGAGGAGCCGCAAAAAAAGAATCGGGAGTTGCTTCGTGAAGTTTTGCCCGGCAATAGCCTTTCGCTTGATTTGCTTGCCTGCTTGACGGAGACTCGGGTTTTTCTCCGTTACAAAAAAGTGCTGGCGCAGTTGGCTGAAATTTTGGCAGAGATAGAACAACTGAAAAATAAAAATATAATGCGTTTAGCGCAAATGAAGTTGGTAAATAATCGCTCATAAACAAAAGGTCTGCTCAGTGTGAGCAGACCTTTTGTTTATGAAATCATGTCTTTTTTGCGGGAAAATTAGATATTATGTTAAGTATTTCTACTTTTATTGCCATTTTTTTTAATCTTTGCAGGATTTTTTCCATTTTTGGCGAAAAGTAAGACAGGAAAGCAAGCAAACGGTTAGGTGTGTCGAAAAGTAAGGCTTTTGAGTGGTTGGGAGGCGATGATGATTAACGGTATATGGACTGATAAAGTTTCTCTCGTCTTGCAGAAAGGTCTTAACGCAGCCGGAGAGCGTCAGCGTGTCATGGCTCATAATATTGCTAATCTTAACACGCCGCTTTACAAAAGAAAAGAAGTTCGTTTTGAGGAAGAATTGCGCCAGGCACTTTTAGGTTCAACTCGACTGCCGCTTACAACCACCCACCCGCGTCACATGGGCAAAGCTCCCAGCTTGCAGGATGTGAGACATGAAGTTAAAACAGATTTGCAGTCAAGCATGCGGCCGGACGGCAATAATGTGGATATAGAGCGCGAAATGGCGATGCTTGCCGCAAACCAGTTGAATTATAACGCCCTCGTTCAGGTATTAAGCGGCCGCCAAGGTCTGTTGCGTTATGTGATCCATGAAGGGAGAAGGTAGGTATGCAGATTTTTAAGGCTATGCAAATTTCCTCGTCCGGACTGACGGCAGAGCGTTTTCGCCTTGATTTGATTGCTAATAATATTGCCAATGCTCAAAGCACTCGCACTGTAGAGGGCGGTCCTTTTCGGCGCAGGTCCGCCGTTTTTGCGGAAAAAATTGATGCAGCCCGCCGCAGCCGGGAAGGGGTGCGGGTAGTGGCGGTAAGCGAGGACCAAACGCCGCCAAGGTTAGTTTACGAACCGGGGCATCCCGATGCAAACGCGGCAGGCTATGTGGCTTACCCAAATGTAAATGTGATTCAGGAAATGGTAGATATGATTACGGCTACCCGCGCTTACGAGGCTAACGTCACATCTTTAAATGCGGCAAAAAGCATGTTTTTGAAGGCGTTGGAGATTGGCAGAGGATAGGTGAATTAAAGTGAAAGTTCAGGGTAGCAACCCTTTTATTCCGTTGCAGTGGCAAAAAACTCAGCCGGAAACCCAAGATATACAGACGGACGGTTTTGCGGCTACGTTTAAAAACGCCCTAAGCGAGGTCAATAAGCTGCAAATCCAGGCGGATGACGCTGCCAAAAACTTGGCAATGGGTCAGGCAGAAGATATCCACCAAGTGATGATTGCGGTTGAGCAAGCCAAGTTGGCCATGCAGTTGACTGTGCAGGTGCGTAATAAAGTTGTCGAGGCTTATCAAGAAATTTCACGGATGCAGATCTAGTGACCGGTCTGACGGCTGTTAGCAGCCTATCGGTCACCGCTTACCCGGGACAGGCAGAAAGGAGCAATGAGTTTTGGCGGAAGAAAACCGGGCTGCGTTCTCGATTCGGACGCTGTCGGAGCGTTGGCAGCAAATCAGTAAGCAAAAACAAATAGCTGTGATCATTCTGCTGGCGGCAGTGCTTGTTTCTCTTTTCTATTTGGCTCAGGCGCTCTCCCGTCCGAGAATGGCTCCATTATTCTCGGGTCTTGAGCCGGCTGACGCCGGACGGATTACTGCCCGGTTGCAGGAGTTGAACGTCCCCTATCAGTTGGCGGATGAAGGCAGAACCATTTTAGTTGGGCAGGATCAGGTTTATGAAATGAGAATCCAGTTGGCAAGCGCCGGGGCGCTCGTCGGCGGCAGCGCAGGATTTGAACTCTTTGACAGGACACAGCTTGGAGCTACTGACTTTAATCGGCGTCTGGATTATCTGCGGGCGCTTCAAGAAGAACTCCGCCGGACAATTGTTCAGTTGGAAGAAGTGGAACAAGCTCGGGTACACTTGGCTCTCCCCGAACCAAGTGTCTTTATTCAGGACACGGCGGAGCCGACCGCTTCGATTGTCTTGCGCCTTAGACCACTTTCGCGCCTGCAGCCTGAGCAAATTCGCGGGATTGTTTATCTGGTCGTGGGCAGTGTGGAAAACTTGACGGCGGAGAATGTGACTGTGATTGACACCCAAGGAAACATTCTTAGTGATTTATCTTCTGAGTTGCCATCCTCCGGACAGTTGGCCGAAGCTACTTTGCGGCAGTTAGAGGTAAGACGTTCCTTTGAGAAAGAAATGGAGCAGCGGGTGCAGCGGGTGCTGGAGCGTGTTTTAGGCGTGGGACAGGCGGTCGCGATGATAACGGCGGAGCTGGATTTTGATTCCCTTGAGTCAAGCATTATCACTTTTGCGCCTGAAGGAGTGCCTCGGAGCAGAGACGTCACACGGGAAGTATTCGAGGGGACAGGAACAATACCAGGGGCGGCAGGTACGGACAGTAATATCCCCGGATATCCTTTTGCCGCGGGTGGCGGCGATTCGCGTTATGAGCGTAATGACGAAACTGTTAACTACGAAATCAGCGAAACAACAGAGCGGCAGATTCAGGCACCCGGACGCTTGATTCGTTTGCATGCTGCTGTTGTTGTTAATGATAACGGAGGCGTCTTGACTGAAGGGCAGTTGGGACAGATTAACGAGCTGGTCGAAGCGGCCATTGGTTATCAAGTGGCGCGTGGAGACAGTATCAGTGTTCAGGGAATGAATTTTGATACCTCACAGTTGGATGAAGCTAAGCGAGAGATGGATGAGGCTTTGCGCAGGGAACAAAGGGAACAACTGATCTACCTGGGTGTAGCCGTTTTGCTGCTGGTGTTGTTTTTCATTCTCGTATTACGGACAAGAGGAGCACGCCGTGAGCGCGAGTTGGAAGCCCAGCTTGCCACTGTGCCGCACATGCCCATTTTAGCTGAAATGCCGGCAGTCGACGAACCGCAAAGCGAAGAGGAGCTTTTGCACAGACGTGCCCGTCAGTTGGCGGAAAAGGAACCTGATACGGCTGCTTATTTGATTCGGGCGTGGCTGTCTGAAGAATAGGAGAGATAGTTTTTGGCGCGCAGTAAATCGAGTGGCTTAAAAAAATCGGCTATTTTACTGATGGCACTGGGACCGTCAGTCTCGGCGAAAATTCTCAGACATTTTAACGAGACTGATATTGAGCGTATCTCCCTGGAAATTGCTAATACCACCAAGGTGGAAGTAAATACGATTGAGGAAGTGTTGGAAGAGTTTTTGCTGCTTAGTCAAGCGCAGCGCTATATGCTTGACGGCGGCTTAGATTATGCCCGTAATCTTTTGGAACAGACTTTAGGCACTCAAAGAGCGACTGAGATCATTAAGAAATTGAAAGAAGCTTCACAAATAAAACCATTTATGTTTGTCAGGAAGGCGGATCCCAAACAGTTAACAAATTTGATTGGCCAAGAACACCCGCAAACTATTGCTTTAATCCTCTCTTATCTTGATCCGTTGCAGGCGTCTCAGGTTTTGGGCAGTCTGCCTGATGAACAGCAACCAGAGATCGCTCGGCGAATTGCGCTGATGGATCGGACTTCGCCAGAGGTGTTAAAAGAGGTCGAGGGAGTGCTGCAAGAGCGTCTTTCTTCTGTAGTGCAGCAAGATTTTGCTGCCGCAGGCGGAATCCAGTCGCTTGTAGATATTTTAAACAATGTGGATCGCGGCACAGAAAAGCTAATCTTAGAAGAACTGGAGAAAGATGATCCGAAACTTGTCGATGAAATACGTAAGCTGATGTTTATCTTCGAAGATGTGACCGCCTTGGACAACGCTTCCATTCAACGGATTATTCGTGAGGTTGACCAGAAGGATTTGGCTTTGGCGCTAAAAGGTTCCAGCGAGGAAGTAAAGGAACGCATTTTCCGCAATGTTTCCAAGCGAGCGGCAGAAATGTTGAAGGAAGATGTTGAGTTTATGGGTCCTGTTCGTCTGCGTGAGGTGGAAGAAGCACAACAGCGGATTGTCAGTGTTGTCCGCAAACTTGATGAGACCGGTGAGATAATTATTTCACGAGGTGGTGAAGATGCCATTATTGTCTAAGCTGCTAAAAGCAGAGCAAATAGCAATCACCGAGAAGATCTGCCGCCTTCCTGCTTGTGAAGTAACTTTGTCTGTTGACGTGGGAAGGAATTTAACGCAAACTGCCGCAAGTTCTACCCTTTGTATCAAGGCGGACGCTGAGCAGCAGGCGGCTGAAATACTGGAGGCTGCGGCAAGGCAGAGTGCGGAAATTTTGGCGGCTGCCGGCAGTGAGTGCGAAGAGCTTCTGCGGCAGACGGAAATGAAGTGTCTTGTTTTGGCAGAGGAAGCGAGTAAACGCGGCTATGACAACGGTTATCTGGAAGGCTTGGGCGCAGGGCAAACTGTGGGAATCGGACTGCGTCGTGAAGCTGAAGCGATGCTCCGGGAAGCCGTCAAGTTCCGCGAGAGAGTTTTAGAGCGAGTGGAGCCGCAAGTGGTGGAATTGGCAGTGTGTATAGCTGAGAAACTTGTGGCGAGACAGCTGGCTGTCGAGCCGGAAACAGTTGTAACTATCGTGCGGGAATCGTTGCGGCAACTTAATGAGTGCGGCGAAATTCTTATTCGCCTCCACCCGGATGATTTGCCGCTTTGTCAGTCAAGGCTTGCCGATTTGCAGGCAGAAGTGCGTGAGAACAGTACGCTTAATCTCTTTGCCGACCCGGAGATGCCGGCTGGCAATTGCCACGTGGAAACAAACGGCGCCTTGATTGAATGTATGCTTGATGAGCGCTTTGCTGCGCTGCGCGCGGCATTGGCGGATGTGGCTAATCATGATTAGAAAGCTTTCCTGCTTCGCCTTAAGTTTTGCCCTCACCCTAGCCCTCTCCCAGAGGGAGAGGGTAAATGCCGGGAATAGGTGATTTGCAGTGGAGAGGGGATTTGCTGGGTAGTGAGAGGCGATTTGCCGGTTAACTTGGACTTGTTGCCGTATCTGAATGCGCTAAAAGCTTTCCCCAGGGCTAAGGTACTTGGACGCGTGACACAAGTCGTCGGGCTGACGATTGAAGTGCGAGGTCTGCAGGTTTTTGTCGGGGAAGTGTGTCAGATTTTCGTCGGCTCGGGAGCCGCACCTGTGGCGGCTGAAGTGGTAGGCTTTAAAAACGGCCATGTCTTGATGATGCCTTTAGGTGACTTGCGTGGGATTGCTCCCGGTTGTCAGGTTTTGCCTACAGGCAGTGCGTTTACGGTGCGTGTGGGGTCGGCGCTTTTAGGGCAAGTGCTTGACGGCATGGGCAATCCTCTGGATGGGACCGGATTGAGTGGTTTGGGAAGCAGTTACCCGGTGGATAATGACCCTCCCAATCCGCTGACGCGGCAACGGATTAAGGAAATATTGCCTACCGGTATCCGCGCCATTGATATGTTTCTGACCTGCGGGCAGGGTCAAAGGATTGGTATTTTTGCCGGCAGCGGCGTTGGTAAATCGACGATGCTGGGCATGATTGCCAAACAGAGCGAAGCAGACGTGAATGTTATCGCCTTGGTAGGCGAACGGGGCAGGGAAGTGGTTGATTTTATCGAGCGTGACTTGGGTCAAAAAGGGCTTGAGCGCTCTGTAGTGGTGGCAGTTACTTCAGATCGGCCTTCATTGTTGCGCATCAAAGGAGCATTGGTCGCTACTACTATCGCGGAATATTTCCGCGACCAAGGCAAGAAAGTGATGCTGATGATGGACTCGGTTACAAGGCTGGCTATGGCTCAACGGGAAGTCGGTCTGGCGATCGGTGAGCCGCCTACTACCAAGGGCTATACACCTTCGGTCTTTGCCCTTTTGCCCAGACTGTTGGAGCGGGCGGGCACCTCAGCCAAAGGTTCGATCACCGGACTTTATACTGTGCTGGTTGACGGCGATGATTTTAACGAGCCGGTGGCTGACGCAGTACGGGGCATCTTGGATGGACATATTGTCCTTTCCCGTGATTTAGCCGCGAAAAATCATTTTCCCGCCATCGATATTCCACGGAGTGTCAGCCGTTTGATGCCGGACCTGGTAGATAGAGAACATCAGCAATTAGCGGGCCGCTTCCGTGATTACCTTTCCGCCTACCATGAAGCGGAAGATCTGATTAATATCGGTGCTTATGTGCAGGGCAGCAATCCCAGGGTTGATAAAGCCCGCCAATATATTGACCGGATGCAGGCTTTTTTGCGACAGGATGCGAGCGAATGTGAACCGTTTGCTGATGCCCGGGTTAATCTGGAAATTCTCCTGGGAAAGGAGTAAAGTTTAGTGTATAGTTTTCCTTTGCAGAAAGTGTTGGATTACCGTAAAAGCAGAGAAGATGAGGAGCAACGCCGCTTGAGCCTAGCGGCGCGGGAGGCGGAAGCTGCCAAAGCTGCGCTCGCCGGCTTGCAGGCTGACTTGTTTAAACTGCAGGAAGATGTGCTCCTTTGCCGCTCCGGACAGATTGATGTGCAGCATGCTCTCTTTTCTTGTGATTATGCCGCGCTGCTTGCGGAGCGCATTAAAGCAGGTGAAGAATTGGCAGTGCGCTCTGAGGAGCGTCTGCGCGAACAAATGCTGTTAACGGAAAAGAGTTGGCAGGAACGCAAAGTGATGGATAGTTTGCGTGAAAAAGGCGAAATACGGTTTTCTTACAGCTTAAACCAGGCTGAACAGCGTGAGAATGACGAAATGGCGCGTTTTATTTACCAGCAGCGCAAGCTGCAGGATTGAGCAGGATGTTTTATGAAAGGAGGTGATAATTATGGAAATGAATACTTTTTCTCTCTCTCTGCCTGTGATGCAAAGCAAATCTTTGCCGCTTCATTTTGGGGGCGGGAAAGTTGCTGCCGGTTTTGCGGGGTTGCTTGCCATGCTGCAACAGTTGCCGGGTTTTTCTCCGGAAGCGGCCGTTGCATTTTCTCAGCAGGCAGGCTCAAAAGAGCAGGCCGGCGCGCTGCCGAAATTGCTTGCCGCACTGTTGCCTCAGATGTTGCCGCAGTCACAGCCTGACGGCAATAAATCGCCGCTATTTCAAGAAAATGGTGGAACCGGCGACGCGGCATTTTGGCTGCCGGCTGTTTTCTTGGGAATGCCGTTTTTGCTCCCGTCGGTCGCTGAAGGCGACGCAAGCGGCAAGGGGCAGGCCGGCGGCTTGCCCGTTTCTCTGGAAAATGCGCTTCAGGCTGCCGCAGCGACTGAAGCGGGGGCGGGAAAACAGCTGTCGGAAATTTTGTTGGCGGCTGCGCCGCAAGCTGCCTCAGGTGTCAAACCGGGGACGGAAAATTTGCTGCCTGAGCCGGTGACAGCTCTTTTGCAGACAGTCTCAGCGCTTGAACCGGGAGCTGAAAAACCTTTGCCGGAAGCTTTGTCTGCGGAACAGAAAGCTGTGCTCTCAGAAAAACCTGCCGCCCAGGCAAAATCTGCGTCTGAAAAAGCACCGCTTACTTATTTGCAGCTGAACGATAAAACAGTCGTCGATTTGCCTGTTTCCCGCCTGAACAAGACGGAGCTGTCAACGACTGTGCAAGGACCGCCGGCCTTGAGCTACCAAGCTTTTCCTGATAGACATGCACTGGCCGGAGCGGCGGCACGCTTTGCCGACTCGCCGCTTGGGCGGGCAGCGGTGGTTGAACAGGTGCTGGAAAAAATGGTTTTCAGGAAAGAGCCGGAGGGCGATTCCACCTTGTCGCTTCGACTTAAACCCGGAGCGCTTGGGGAAGTGCAGGTCAGCTTGCGCCTGGAAGACGGCAGGTTAATGGCAAGAATTATGACGGAAAACCTGTACGTCAAGGAAGTGCTTGATGCCGCTCTCGGACAGCTAAAACAGCGTCTTGAAGCGCAGCAAATTCAAGTGTCGGAATTAACTGTCACAGTAGGCAGTCAGCAAGACTTCCGGCAAGACAAATCGTTTCGCCCATTTTGGCAGCAAACAGAGAACTTTGGTAAGCGGCCTGCTATGGCAACTGTAGCTGCGGAAAAGGGGGGAGGCTTGCCTGTCAGTCTGCGTCAAGCTTTGGTGGATGTACGTGTCTGATAAAACATCTGAGTAAAACAAGGGAGGTGATTGGCAAATGACTATGATAACGGCTGCAGGGGGCAATCCGCAAACGTCGGCTGCGGCGCAAAAACCTACCGGTGCCATGCAGACTCTCGGTAAAGATGTATTTCTGAAGCTGCTTGTGACACAACTGCGCTACCAGGACCCTTTAAAACCGCAGGATAACAGCGCTTTTGTAGCGCAGATGGCGCAGTTTACCTCGCTCGAACAACTGCAGAATGTTAATGCCACATTGACAGAGCTGGCGAGATTGCAGTCTAAGGAGACAAACAGCTTTGCAAGCCTTGCTCCGGTATATTTGGGTTTAGCCGTCACTGTGGCGGGCGAAGAAGGCAAGCCGGTTTCCGGCACGGTCAGCGCCGTGGAATACGAACAAGGCAAGCCGCTGCTTGTAATTGACGGAGTTCGCCATGGGCTTGAGAAGTTGTTGTCCGTCAGTGCGGCGAATCTTTAGCAGCGTGTTTGGCAAGCTTAATAAATCGGTATTAAAACAGGCGGTGAAAAGTAATGAATTCTGGCAATATCCGTTTCCCGGGACAAGTTGTGACACCTGCCGCGGGTCAGGTTCCAGCCAAAGCGCCGCAGAGGCAAAATGGGACAGAGGCGACAGCTTTTGGCCAGCTTTGGCAGGAGACACTGCAAAAACAGGAAGCAGTGAAATTTTCCGCCCATGCGTTGCAACGCTTGCAGGAGAGACGGATTACACTGGGAGAAAATGAACTGACTAAAATCAATCAGGCTGTCAGCGCAGCCGAAAAAAAGGGAGCACGTTCTTCTCTATTGTTGTATGATGAGTTAGCCTTGGTGGCAAGCGTTAAAAACAGAACAATTATTACCGCCTTGGGTGGCGAAGATATGCGTGCTCATGTATTCACGAATATAGACAGTGCAGTGATTATTAAATAAGTGGCCGGACCTCTTTTCGAGGAAGCCACGGCCGTGGAGTGAGAGAAACGGCCATCCCCTCAAATTAAGGAGGTATCTTTATGCAAAGGTCTTTATTTACGGCGGTAAGCGGTCTGCGTAACCATCAGGTTAAGATGGATGTGATCGGTAACAATATCGCCAACGTTAATACGACCGCTTTTAAAGGCGGGCGGGTGCGTTTCCAGGATATTTTGAGTCAAAATATCCGCGGCGCCAGCGCGCCTCAATTAGGCAGGGGAGGGATCAATCCCGCCCAGGTAGGTTTGGGAATGAGTATCGGAGCGATTGATACGATCCATAACCAAGGCAGTTTGCAAAACACCGGGCGCTTAACAGATTTAGCTATCCAGGGCAACGGTTTCTTTGTGATGAGCGATGGCATAAACCGGTTTTACACGCGGGACGGCGCCTTTTCTGTCGGTGCCGACGGAGATCTGGTAAATGCGTCCAACGGCTTTAAGCCGCTCGGTTGGGCAGCCGACGCCGCAGGCAATATTGACACCAATTTACCGTTGCGCACGCTTAATATTCCTATCGGTAACCGGGTTAATACGAGGGCTACTGAAAACTTAGTTTTAGGCGGCAACTTAGATGCGTTGACTGCTATTCACCCGGGCCCGCCGGCTCTGCCCTCGCATACAGCCGAAGTGATAGCATATGACTCTCAAGGCGGGATGCATACTATCTCGATAGCGCTTACTAAGACGGCAAGCAACGCCTGGAGCTGGGCTGCCACAAGCGGCGCTCATGTCATGACTGCCGGCAGCAGCGGTACGTTAACTTTCGATGCATCAGGCAATCTTACCGCTTCTACCGGCGGTCCCATTGGCTTTTCTCCGCCGGGAGTAGCACCGCTAAGTGTCGCCGTTGATTTTTCCGGGCTTACCCAGGTGGTGGGACGAAGCAGCGCAATGGTTCGTTCCCAAGACGGCTTCCCGGTGGGCGAGTTGGAGAGCTTTATGATTGGCAACACCGGGGTGATTAACGGCGTTTACACCAACGGCCTAGTAGTTGCTTTAGGACAGGTGGCGCTTGCCGGCTTCCCCAATCCGGAAGGATTGCAGAAAGCGGCAGCCAATATGTTTCAGATTTCCTCTAACTCAGGGCTGCCCCGCATCGGTGGTGCCGGTCTGGAGGGACGGGGCATGATCGAAACTGCTACGCTGGAAATGTCCAATGTGGATCTGTCTGTGGAGTTTACGGAAATGATTACCACTTCCCGCGCTTTCCAGGCTAATTCCCGGATGATCTCCGCTTCAGACGATTTGTTGCAGGAAGTGGTTAACCTGAAGCGTTAAGCATACGAGGTGAGCTGATTATGGGACAACGCATGGATTCTATGACTATCTTGGGGATAGGCTTAGGCCTATCCCTGGTGCTGGGTTCCATCGCCTTAGGCGGAAGCATCCTGCTTTTTTGGAATCTTCCCTCGCTGATGATTACGGTGGGAGGGTCCTTTGCCGCGCTCTTAATCAGTTTTCAGATGCAGCAGATCAGCATGGTTGTCCGTGTAACAAAAAATGCCTTTTTAAGCGAAGTTGGCGATATCGGAGAGTTGATTCAGCTTTTTGTGCGTCTCGGGCAAAAGGCGCGGCGCGAGGGACTGCTGGCTTTGGAAGACGATCTAAGCGCTTTGGATGACTCCTTTCTTGTCAACGGACTGCAAATGGTGATTGACGGGCTGGATCCCGCCATCATCAGAGATATCATGGATACGGAAATTGCTTCCACCGCTACACGACACCGTTTGGGTCAAGACGTTTTTCGGACATGGGGTTCACTCGCGCCGGCTTTCGGAATGATCGGCACGCTGATCGGCTTGATTCAAATGTTGACTAATTTGCAAGATCCTGCCGCAATCGGCCCCGGGATGGCGGTGGCTCTCTTGACCACCTTCTACGGCGCATTGATGGCTAACCTGATTTTTATTCCCATAGCCGGCAAGCTGGCGCTTCGTTCCGATGCGGAAATCTCCTTGAAGGAGGCGGTGGTGGAGGGAATCCTTGCTATTCAGGCCGGAACAAACCCGCGTATTTTACAAGAGAAAATGAAGGCTTTCGCCTCGCCCAGCCAGCGGGAAAAGATGGAGCGTAAAAACTCTGAGCAGACAACGGAGAGCGGCGAAGAAGTGGTCTACGACAATGCCTAAAAAAAAGAGGGAGCGGCATCAGGCAACCGGTGCTCCGGAGTGGATGACTATTTACGGCGACATGGTGACTTTGTTGCTGGCGTTCTTTGTGCTGCTTTATTCTTTTTCCGTACTCGATGTCCAGAAATTTCAGCAGATCATGTCATCTATTCAAATTTCTTTTTTGGGAGAGCGGGGGATTATGGAGTTGTCGCCTGACCCGTCCCGGGGCGAGATGATTGAGCTTGCTATCGACCATAGGTTTGAGGATGTACTGGTAACATATCAGGAGGTTAAGGAGCATTTGCGGCAAGAAGGTTTGGAAGGAACGATTAAAACGCGTATCGAGGAGCGCGGGGTAGTGCTGGAAATACAGGATCGGGTTTTGTTTGATTCCGGCAGGGCGGAAATCAGGCAGGAAGCACAGGTAATATTGCAGAAAGTGGCAGGGATTATTGCGGAAGTGCCAAATCAGATTATTGTGGAGGGACATACAGACAATGTGCCGATAAATACGGCGCAATTCCCGTCAAACTGGGAGCTTTCCGTGACCAGAGCCGTCAGGGTAGTGCGTTTTTTCAGCGAGCAGCAGAATTTGCCTGCCGAGCGTTTTATCGCAACCGGTTACGGTGAATTTCAACCGCTGGCTACAAATTTAACGGTCGCCGGGCGCGCCCAAAACCGCCGGGTCAATATTATTATTTCAGACCTTAATTTACTTGACGGGGAGGCGACGCAAAATGAGCAGTGAAAAAAAAGACAAACAACCCGGCAAAAACAAGACAAAACTGCTGTTAATCGCGGTAATGGTTTTGGCACTGCTCGGCGGAGGGTTGGGCTTCTATGCCTTTTTTGTACAGGCCAATCAAGATACGGGCGCTAATCAGCCGGAGAAAGAAGAGCCTTTGTTGATTCACGGGCCGGAGGATTTTACTGTCAATCTGTCCGACAGGGAGCAGCGTCGTTATCTGAGGGCAACTATTGCTCTGGGGTATGCAGACAGGGGAATGTCAAGAGAGTTGGAGCAACGCAGTGTGCAGATCCGCGATATGGTCATCAAGGTGCTGCGCAGCTTTTCCACGGAAGATATGGCTACCGGCGAGGGAGTTGCCAGACTGCGGGCGGAGCTTATCAAAAACTTAAATGCCCTTTTGACCAGCGGGGAAATTAAAGAAATCTATTTTACAGATTTGCTTGTTCAGTAAGCGCATGCGGAGGGTAGCCTTGTGTCTTCTTTTTTGTCGGCTAAGGAAATAGAAGAGCTGGTTAAGCGACTGGATCCCGAGGAGGAACTAAAAAAAAACCGGGAAGAAAAGGGACAACCGGCGCAAACAGCAGTTGCGGAGCTAAAAAGTTTACCGCTTCAGGAAGTGGAGCGGGTAGAGTTTCCGGAACTGCAGAAGAGTATCGGCGGGGAAAAATGCAGGGAAGTAGGTTTCTTTAATCTTGTGCCGGTTACCTTGGCGCTTGAGTTGGGCGGCGTCACATTGACTGTGCGGGAAATACTTTCCTTGCAGAAAAATTCATTGATTAAGTTGGATAAGCTGGCGGGAGAGAACATCTCTCTTTGTGTAAACGGCAAGCCGTTAGCCGGCGGTGAAGTTGTGGTTATCAATGATAATTTTGCTTTTCGGGTAGCGCATTTAGGCGAAAAGGCCGCCGACTCAGAGGAAAAGGGGCAAGTGTGATGGATGGTTTTCTGGCATTTTTGCAAGTACTCTTTTCTCTGTTGTTCGTACTTGCTCTTGCCTGGTGGTCAACGCGCTATGGATTGCCTTTGCTGCAAGGGACTCAGACAAGGCGCAAAAGTAACATGACTGTGGTGGAACGCATTCCGCTTGGCATGCGCGGAGCACTCTGTCTGGTAAAAGTGGGGGAGCGTTTTTTGTTAATCGGCCTGACGCCGACAAAAATAGAATGCCTGGCGGAGATTCCTGCCGCTGAGCTGCATCTGCCGGATGGAGAAACTCAGCTTCCACCCGATTTTGCGGCAATTTTAGCAAAGAGCAAGGCAGAAACAGCCAGGTTGAGCAGGCAGCTATTACGCCGAGCCCGACGGGTAAAAGAGAGGAAAGAGCAGGAAGATGAGTAAATGCAAAAAAAAGACGCTCATTTTTAGTCTTTGCAGCTTTTTTTTGGCGACACTGCTGCTTGTCTCACCCGTTTTTGCTCAGCCGGCCATTCCTATCCCCAATCTCAATCTTGAGTTAGGCACCGCCACCGAGCCGGAACAGGTGGTTGGTTCGCTGCAACTGTTGCTGTTGCTTACTGTTTTGACGCTTGTCCCCGCGATTTTGGCATTAATGACATCGTTTACCAGGACTGTGATCGTGCTCTCTTTTGTTCGCAACGCTTTGGGCACTCAGCAGATCCCGCCAAATCAGGTATTGATTGGCTTGGCATTATTTCTGACATTTTTTATCATGGCTCCGGTCTACCAAGAGGTGAATACGACGGCTATTCAGCCTTACCTTGCGGATGAAATCGATTTTAATCAAGCGCTGACGACGGCGATGCTGCCTATGCGTGAGTTTATGTTCCGCCACACGCGGGAAAAAGATTTGGCGCTTTTTATAAATATTGCCAATGAAGAAAGGCCCCGCTCACGTGACGATGTGGCGCTGCACGTTTTGATTCCCGCTTTTGTGATTTCTGAATTGAAGACAGCATTTCAGATGGGGTTTATGATTTTTATCCCCTTTCTGGTGATAGATATGGTTGTCGCAAGCGCATTGATGTCGATGGGGATGTTTATGCTGCCTCCTGTAATGGTTTCCTTGCCCTTTAAATTATTATTGTTTGTGATGGTTGACGGCTGGCATTTGGTGGTCCAGTCTTTAGTAGAGAGTTTCGTATAGGACGGGGATGATAATTATGTCACAAGAACTTGTCCTGACGGTCGCCCGGGAGGCGGTCTTAGCCACCTTGTATATTTCCGCCCCGGTGCTGATTATCAGCTTGGTTGTCGGTCTGAGTGTCAGTGTGTTTCAGGCTACCACACAGATTCAGGAACCAACATTAACTTTTGTGCCGAAAATTGTTGCCGTCTTTATCAGCATGTTGTTTTTTGGCGGCTGGATGCTTAATATGCTGATCCAGCTTACACTTAGCATTTTTGCTCATCTAGGCACTTTTGGGTCTTAGCGGCAGATGACTCTTGAGCAATGGTCTGTTTTCTTTTTGCTGTTCACCCGCTTTACCGCCCTGATTGCTGTGCTTCCTTTCTTTTCTTGGCAAGGCATCCCGGCTTTGGCGAAAGTGGGTTTTGCCGGCTTGCTGGCTCTGCTGATTTTTCTGGCGAATCCTCCCGCGACACCTGAACTGCCGGCACATTTTATTACATATTTTTTGGCGGTGGGTTCGGAAGTACTTTTTGGTTTGACTTTAGGGTTTCTGGTGCTTTTAATCTTTAGCGCTGTCAGGCTTGCGGGGCAGCTTGTGGATATGCAATCCGGCTTAATGATGGCCTCTATTTTTGATCCGCAATTTGGCAGCCAGATAACAATTTTTGAACAATTTTATTATCTTTTTGCCTTAGTCTTTTATCTTTCGCTCAGCGGGCATCATCAGCTATTTTTGGCTTTGTCCCGTTCGGTGGAAATAATTCCGCCGGGCAGCGCAGTTTTTTCTCCGCATTTAATCCCGCAATTTATGCAGTTTGTGTTTGAGATGTTTTTGGTTGCATTTCAACTGGCAGCCCCTGTCGTTGCGGTATTAATCTTTTCCGACCTGGCGCTTGGTCTGCTCTCTAAAACGGTTCCCCAAATACATGTCTTTATGGAGGGGATGCCGCTAAAGGTGGGGGTTGCGTTATTTATCGTTTATCTGATCTTCCCGTACCTGGCAAGCCTGATGATCACTGTCTTTGCCCGCATGCAGAGTCAGATTGCCACCCTTTTTGGCCTCTTTTAATTACACATGGGCGACTTGACCTGCAGCTTTTTGCTGAAGGGGACAAGACGGAAGATGCCACTCCGCGGCGCAAAGAGGAAGCGCGCAAAAGGGGTCAGGTGGTTAAGTCGGCAGAATTAAATTCTGCGGTTAATTTACTTGCGGTAACAGGGTTTTTTCTCGCCGCCGGAGAATTATTATTTGCCTATTTTACCCAGATGACAGTCCGTTACTTGCTTATGGGCGGGGGGGTGCTGACGCACGGCAATTTCCGCAGCCTGTCTCTGGCTGTCTTTGGAGATTACTTTCTGCTGACACTGCCATTATTTTTAACCGCTTTGTTGACCGGTCTGTTAGTAAATTACCTGCAGGTAGGCTTTCTTTTTACCACCGAACCGCTCAATCCGCAATTAAACAGGTTAAATCCGGTGGAGGGCTTTAAAAAAAGTTTTTCGAAACGGTCACTCTTTGAACTGGTTAAGTTGCTGCTGAAAATATTTCTTGTGGGAATCGTAGTCGTTCTGTTTATCCGCAACAATCTGGAGACACTGCTGCTTACGCTTTACCAGGACGCCGGCGGTCTGTGGGAAACAATCCGCTCACTTACCTTGAATATGTCGCTTAGAATCGCCGCAGTTTTTTTCGCCCTTTCGCTGATGGATTATCTTTATCAACGCTATGAGCATAACCAGAATCTGAAAATGACAAAACAGGAAGTCAAAGAGGAATTTAAGCAGACAGAAGGAGATCCGCAATTGCGTGGCCGTCTGCGAGAACAACAGCGCAAAATTGCTATGCAACGCATGATGCAGGATGTGCCGAGTGCCACAGTAGTAATCACAAACCCTACAGCTTTGGCGGTTGCAGTTCGCTACCGTGAAACAGAGGATGAAGCGCCGGTGGTGGTAGCAAAAGGAGCAGCGCTGATGGCAAAAAGGATTCGCGATGTGGCGACGGAACATGGCGTTTCCCTGGTGGAAAACAAGCAGGTGGCAAGAATGCTTTATGACCAGGTGGAGATTGGGCAGGAGATCCCGGTGGAACTTTACCAAGCAGTGGCGGAAATTCTGGCGCTTGTTTATAAGTTGCGCTAAAGCAGTGACTGCCTGCTTTGAGAGGATGGCATAATCTTGGCGAGAACTTTTGCCCGCCGCGGATGGCTGGGTATGATGCAAAATGCAGATATGCTCGTGGCGGCTGCGGTGGTGGCGGTGGTGATGATTATTATCATCCCTATTCCTCCCTTGCTATTGGATTTACTCTTAACCTTGTCTATTGCCTTGTCGCTGACGATCATGCTTTTAACATTATTTACAACGCAAACTTTACAGTTTTCTGTCTTTCCTTCCTTGCTGCTCGTGATTACCCTTTTCCGTCTTTCTTTAAATGTTTCTTCCACCAGACTGATACTTAGTCGCGGTGAAGCAGGCGCGATGATTGCCGCTTTCGGTAATTTTGTGGCGGGTAACAATTATGCGGTCGGTCTAATCATTTTTATTATTATCACAGTAATTCAGTTTGTGGTTATTACCAGCGGCGCCGGACGCGTGGCTGAAGTGTCCGCCCGCTTTACGCTCGATGCTATGCCCGGTAAGCAAATGAGTATAGATGCCGATTTTAACGCCGGCTTGATTGACGAACATACGGCTAGAAGCAGACGACAAACATTGCAAGCGGAAGCAGATTTTTACGGGGCGATGGACGGTGCCAGCAAATTTGTGCGGGGTGATGCCATTGCCGGGATTGTAATTGTACTCGTCAACATCCTCGGAGGGTTTGCCATCGGGATGATACAATTGGGCTTTTCCTTTGAGGAAGCGCTGCAAAAGTATATTCTGCTCACGGTAGGAGACGGCTTGGTGACGCAAATTCCGGCGCTTTTGGTTGCGACCGCGGCAGGTTTGTTGGTGACGCGCAATACCTCGCAAGGAAGTTTTGGCCGGGATTTGTCCAAGCAATTGCTAAGCTTCCCACGTGTGATGATGCTTAGCAGCGGAATTTTGCTCGCGCTCGCTTTGGTTCCTCAGATTCCTTTCTTCCCGTTTTTCCTGCTTTCGCTTGCCACCGCTTTTGCGGCATATATCTTGCTCGATGAACAAAAAGAGGATGAAAAGCGCGCCATTTCCCAGGCATCCGCCAAAAAAGAAGCAACGCCTGCTCCGCCTGAAAATGTGATGAATCTGCTGGCGGTAGAACCAATGGAAATTGAAATCGGCTACAGTCTGATTTCGCTCACAGACCAGGACCAAGGCGGAGACCTTTTGGAGAGGATCACCGCCAGCCGCAGACAATGTGCGCTCGAGCTCGGAATTGTGGTGCAGCCCATTCGTATTCGCGATAATTTGCAACTGCCTCCGGGAAATTATGTTTTCAAATTAAAGGGCAATGAGATCGCCCGCGGTGAGTTGCGACCCGGTTATTATCTCGCCATGAATCCGCTGGATTTTGATAGTCATCATCAACTTGAAGGTTACCCCACCAGGGAGCCGACTTTCGGTCTGCCGGCCACTTGGATTCCTGCTGAGAAGAGAGAAGCGGTTGAGATGCTGGGTTATACTGTGGTCGATGTAATCACCGTGCTGATCACACATCTTACCGAAACGGTTAAAGCTTATGCCCATGAGCTTTTAGGGCGTCAGGAAGTAAAGTCGCTGATTGACCTGGTAAAGGAAAAACAGCCTGCAGTAATCGATGAGTTGCTGCCTGAGCTGCTGACTGTGGGAGAAGTTCAGAAAGTACTCCAAAATTTATTAAAGGAACGCGTCTCAATCCGCGATTTGGTAACAATTTTTGAGACAATGGCTGACTACGCGCGTACAAGCCGCGAGACTGATTTGTTGACTGATTATGTGCGGCAATCGTTGGCGCGGACTATTTGCCGTCAATATGTCCACGACGGCAAACTGCAAGTTATTTCTCTTGATCCGCGGCTTGAACAGAAGTTGGCAGACTCTTTGCAAGCGACGTCGACAGGTATTTACCCGGTGATCGATCCGCAAATGCTGCAGAAGATGATGGCTGAACTTTCGGTGCGGGCAGAACAGGTGATCTCCCAGGGACGCAGTCCGGTGGTGCTTACATCGGCGCGAATCAGGTTACCGTTTAAGCGATTGACAGAAAGGTTTCTGCCAAGTCTGGCCGTCCTCTCTTTCAATGAAATTATTCCCGGATTAGAAGTAGAATCGGTAGGGATGGTGAGCCAAGGGTGAAGATCAAAAAATATTGTGTGGAAAATGTGCAGGAAGGCATGCTGCAGATCAAAAAGGAATTGGGACCTGAAGCCGTTATTATCGATAGCCGTAAAGTGCGTGAAAAAGGTTTGCGCGGTTTTTTCGCACCTGTGAAGGTTGAAATTACTGCCGCTGTGGACTCCACGCCGTCACCTTGGCAGGCCGGTGCCGCCCGGGAAAGAGATTTTCAGGAACAAAAATTGCAAGGAGAGCTTAGCGAACTGAAAAAGCTGGTAAACCAGCTGGTAAATCGGCAGCAGAAACAAAATATTGAGGAGAAAGGTCCTTTTTACCGTTGGATGCAGCGTCTGATTGAAAATGATGTGGAACCGGCGCTGGCACAGCAAATTCTAACAGAAATTCACGAAGATTTTGCGGTTGAAAATGCCCTTTCTGACGAAGTAATTGAGTTGATTCTGTTGAAAAAAGTGCGCGAAAGGCTGCGCGTTGCCGACTTGCCGGATACTGCCCGCATCTTAGCTTTCGTCGGACCGACAGGTGTCGGAAAAACTACTACGCTTGCGAAACTGGCAGCGCGCTTTGCGCTGTATCATAATAAGCAGGTAGGAATGATTACTATTGATACCTACCGTATCGGGGCGGTTGAACAACTGCGCACCTATGCCGACATTACCGGCATGCCTATCGAAGTAGTGATGACACCGAAAGATATGCCGCGCGCACTGGAGCGTCTGGCAGACCGTGAACTGATTTTAGTGGATACGGCGGGGCGCAACTCAAAAAACTCTATGCAGGTGTCAGAACTTTCCTCGTTCATGGCTGGTCTCCTAAGTCCGGAAATATTTCTTGTTTTGAGTGCCACTACAAAAACAAAAGATTTATACCGGATTATGGCTAATTTCGCCAAAGTCAATTTTAACCGGCTGATCTTCACTAAGCTGGATGAGACAGATACTTTTGGCGTGCTGTTAAATACCTCTTCCTCAACCAGCTTGCCGTTGACATATATTACTACCGGCCAGAATGTGCCTGATGATCTGGAAGGAGCCAACGCGGAAAGGCTGGCAAAACTGATCCTAGGGGTTGAGCAGCATGTCTGACCAAGCGGAGCGTTTTCGTCAACTTGCCTTGGCGGCAGACTCAAGGCGGGTGATTATTAAACAAAAAAGAATCCCCAGGGTGATTACTGTCACCAGCGGTAAAGGGGGAGTCGGCAAAACAAATCTGGTGGTTAACTTAGCTATTGCCCTTTCCCGTTTGGGCAAGCGGGTGGCGATTATGGATGCCGACTTGGGTCTGGCAAATGTGGATATTATTTTGGGGCTTTTGCCGTTGCATAACTTGTATGATGTGGTGCAAGGGACTAAATCCTTGGAAGAAATTATCATCAGCGGGCCGGACGGGCTTAAAATTGTGCCTGGCGGCTCCGGTTTGACGGAAATGGCAAATTTGTCGTCAGTGCAACGAGAGCGACTGATGGACAATTTAATCGGACTGGAGAATATGGCGGATATTCTTTTGATTGATACCGGCGCCGGTCTCTCTCGTGCCGTTTTGTCTTTTGTTTCCGCCGCAGATGAACTGATTGTAATCACAACTCCTGAACCTACTGCCATTACCGATGCCTACGGATTGATTAAAGTGGTGGCAAAGCATAAGCTTCACCAACAGGTAAAGCTGGTAGTTAACCAGGTGAGCGGTCACCGCGAGGCTGTTAATATCGCGGAACGCTTTGCGGAAGTGAGCCGCAAATTTTTACAGCTTGATGTGCGTTTCTTGGGGGAAATCTGCAGTGACCAACAGGTGGTTCATGCTGTCAAACAGCAACAGCCATTCCTGACCCTTTTTCCCCGTACCAGGGCAACCCAGGATGTGCAAAATATTGCCGGTAAACTATTAGAAATTGTTCCGGAAAAATCGCGAGGAATCAGCGGTTTTTTGAGCCGGCTGACAAAACTGCTGGAAAACTGAGCCGGAAGGATGGTTGGGTGATGACAAAGAAGAAGTGGTTACATGTACAACAAAAAATTGAAATCATGCAACTGCCGGACGGCGAGCGTTTTAAGAGTTTAATTCAAGAACTTGATGGAGAAACAATTTCTGTGACGGTTCCTTACAGGCAAGGTAAATACCTTCTTCTTCATACAGGCGAAATAGTCAGCGTGGAATTTGCTGTCAGCGATGCTTTCTACGGTTTTCAGGCTAAAGTGCTTGGCCGGAGAAAGTCAAATCATGTGCCGCTGGTGCTGCTTTCCCGCCCTGCATTTTTTACCCGCAAGCAGCGCCGCAGCTTTGTTCGCTTTCCCATCACCCTTCCGGTGCGCTTTTATTTTTATTCTCAGTCGGACGTTACTCTGATGCCGGAAGGCTGTGAGGAAAAAACAGGAAAAATAATTGATATTTCCGGCGGCGGACTGCAGATTTATACAAGCACCGCCGTGCAAATGGGGTCACAGGTTTTGCTGCGCCTCAAGCTAAATGACGGCAATCCCCAGGAATTGATTTTAAGCGGTAAAGTTAGCTGGGTTACAGAAGACGAGTGGCAGCGCTCTTTTCGCTTTGGTGTTTGTTTCCAGGGAATTAGTGAAGCAGCGCAGGAACGAATTATCTCCTATGTCTTTAGCATGATGCGCCAAAGAACCCAAATTTGACGGGGGCGAAATCGATGAGCGGAACTAACCTCTGGTTGAAATACCAGGAAACAAAAGCAGCAGGGGTGCAAAGTGAACTGGTAAGTCAATACCTGCCGCTTGTGCGTTTGCACGCGGGGCGTCTGGCGTTGGGCTTGCCGGCTCATGTTAATCGTGACGACTTGGTGCAAGCCGGTGTGCTCGGCTTGCTGGAGGCTATGCAACGATTCGACCCCAACAGAGGAGTTCGCTTTGAGTCTTTTGCCACACTGAGGATCCGTGGCGCTATGCTGGATGAGCTGCGTCGTTTGTGTTGGCTGCCACGCTCTCTTTTGCGTCAGATGCGGGAAGTGGATCGCGCTTCCCAGCTTTTGGCGGCTAAACTGGGCAGAGAGCCGGAGCTGGAAGAAGTGGCTGACTATTTACAACTGGCGGTGGAGCAGCTGCGCAAGACATTAACGATGATTAACTGCGGCGCAGTGTTGTCTATGGAGGACACTTTGTTTGCCGCACCGGAGGCCGAAGGCCCGGAAACAACGACACTGGAGCGGCTGATAGCTGTCGAGGAAAAAGAACGCTTGGCGGCGGCCATTAAAGAATTGCCGGAACGTCAGCAACAATTACTTGCTCTTTATTATCAGGAGGAACTGACGCTGAAGGAAGTAGGCTTAGTGCTTGGCGTATCGGAATCGCGGGTTTGTCAGTTGCATGCGCGTATTGTAGCGCGCCTGCGCACCGCCCTGACAGAAGAGTGAACAGTTGTGGCATAGTGATCACAATAGCCAAAACACGGGAGTGAAGTTATGGTATACTTGCTTTTGTTAATCGGCTTAGCGCTGGTGTTGCTTGCTTCCGCCAAATTGGTTCAAAAAAATAGGGAACCGTTTGACGATGCTTTGCGTGCAGAGGTAGGTAAACCATTGAATCGTGAATTGGTGATTCTCTTTGAGTTGCAGGAGTCGGTGGAAGCCGCTTTGGCTGAGTTGGATGAAAAAAATCAGGTCTTTCAGCATTTGGTGTCACGGTTGGAAAAGCAGCGTGCGGCAGTAGAGCATAGGTTGCAGCAACTCGAGCGGCTTATCAGCCGGGCGGAAGCCGTCTTGAATAATCCGGTGGCACGGGTTGCCCCGGAAGGAGACCGCTATCGCCGTGAGCAAATCTATCGCTTGGCAGATCAAGGCAAAGATGTGGCGGATATGGCTGTGGAGCTTGAAATAGGACGGGGTGAAGTGGAATTAATACTCGGCTTGCGAAAATAGGAGAATTGAATTGGCATTTCTTGTTGGGTTTTGGCTTAGGTCTCTTGCTGGCTGCTTTGCTTGTTTTGCTGCAGGGCGCAAGACCTATTCCTCTTGCCGAACTGGAAAGGATGGCACGGGAACAGGGCATGGTCTATCCGCATGAAGTTGTTCCTTTCGCAGAGGAGGAGCCGGTCACAGAGTAGCAAATTTTGCGCAAAGAAAGGCGGGATGATTTTGATTAGGGGTCTTTACACAGCGGCAAGCGGAATGATGGTTGAATCTGCCCGTCAGGAAACAATCACCAATAATTTGGCAAACAGTGAGACGACGGGATTTAAGCGTGATCTGGCTCTGCAGCGTGCCCAAGCAGAATTGCCGGTGCTGCGAGTGGGAGATAGCAATCCCTTGCCGGTGCAGCCGATTATCGGAACTTTGGGTACAGGTTCGCTGGTTGCCGGTACTCACACCGTCCATGAACAAGGGGCACTGCGGGAAACAGGCAGAAAACTCGATTTTGGCTTGGCGGGCTCCGGCTTTTTCACGGTAGAGACGGCTCAAGGTTTGCGCTTTACACGTAACGGCGCCTTCACGGTGGATGCCGACGGGTTTTTACAGACTGACACAGGACACCGGGTGATGGGAACGGAAGGATATCTGCAAATTCCGGCGGGGGAACTGACGGCGGATAATGACGGCAGACTTTTTGTGGACGGAGCACCGGTTGGTCAGTTGCGGCTGGTGGGGTTTGCCGAACAGGAATTGCTAAGCAAACAGGGAGAAACATTGTTTGACGCCGGCGGACAGGCTATACTGCCGTCTGCAGCTCAAGTACAACAGGGATTTCTTGAGTCTGCCAATATCCAGGTTATTCAGGAAATGGTAAAAATGATCGCCACGCAGCGCGCTTATGAAACAAACCAACGCGCACTGCAAGCCCATGATGAGTTACTTGGCAAAGCTGTTAATGAAATCGGTTCACTTCGTTAAGGGGGAATAGCTGGTGTTACGCAGCCTTTGGAATGCGGCTTCAGGTATGAGGGCGCAACAGGAAAAAATTGATGTGACTGCCAATAACATTGCCAATGTGAACACCACCGGCTTCAAGAAGAAAACAACAGTTTTTCATGATCTTCTCTACCAGTCTTTGGAGCGTCGGGGCAATGCGGTGGCGCCTGTCGCAGCGGGGGAGCGGCCGAGTACCGCGGGTGTAGGCAGCGCTGTTGGCGCAGTTCGTGCCGATCTGCGGGCAGGTACCTATCTGCAGACCGGCAGGGCGTTGGACGTGGCCGTGGTGGGCGAAGGATTTTTCCGGGTGCAACTGCCGGACGGCAGAATAGCTTATACCCGTGACGGCTCTTTTTCTTTGGACGCGGCGGGAAACTTGGTGACTGCAGAGGGCAAACGGGTGATCTTTCCCGGTTTGCCTGTGGGGCAACAGGAAATAAATATCTCGCCACAGGGGCAGGTATTCGCGGTTGAAGCTGATGGAGATCAGGTGGCGTTGGGGACGGTGACGTTAGCCTTTTTTAACAATCCTCAGGGACTTGAACATCTTGGGGGAAATCTGCTGCTTGCTACGGAAGCCTCCGGCGAGGCGGAAAACAGAGCGCCGGGGAATGCGACAAAGCTTATGCAGGGCTACTTAGAAAGTTCTAATGTAGATCTGAGTGAAGAATTAGTGAATCTTTTGGCGAGTCAGCGGGCTTTTGAGTTAAATTCCAGAGCGTTGCGGACATCAGATGAAATGTGGAGTATCGCAAATCAAATCCGGCGCTAGAAAGATTTTTTCGCATAAATAATCCCTCCGGTGATTATACTTTCCTGTAAGGAAAAATTTGCCGGAGGGATATTTATGCGTTTTTCTCTTCAACAAAATCAAAAACAGCAAAGAGGAAGTCTCAAAGATTCGGCGGCAGAATATAACAGGCAAGGCGTATTGGCCATACTGCGCGGCGCAGACCATGAAGCGATTTATTATCTGCTCTCAGCCGCAGTTTGTGAGCCTGATTATTGGCTCGCCTTTTATAATTTAGGGAACTGTTGGGCTAAACGCAAAGAAAATCAAGCGGCACTTTGGGCTTATGAACAGGCTGTCCGAAATTGTCACCATCATGCGCCGCTCTTTTTAAATTTAGGAATTGTTTGTTGCCGGGAAGGACAGGCCAAACGGGCGTTGCCATATCTTGAACAGGCTTTGCGCTTAGACCCCACAGACGCAAAGTGCTCCGCCGCGCTGGGGTTCGCCTATTTTGGGCTTGGAGAGTGGGGGCTCTCCTGGCACTGGTATAACAAAGCTTTTCGCTTGGACCCCCATAATGCCGATTACAAAGCAAGCATGCGCATTGCGGAAAGACGAATCAGTGACGGTTAAGTAAGGCTGCATACCCTTCTTTATCGATGACAAAACGGCTTTTGCCTACAGTCTCGCTGATTTTCAGGACTCCTTTGCCAACGATAAAGACTGTATTTTCGTAAGCCTTGTCCACATCAATCCAGCCTTTGCCGCTCGCCTGGAGAGTCGTGACCGCACCGGCCTCCGAGCCGGCTTCCTTGACATATATCGTTTTAGCGCGTACCGTACCGCCGCGCAGCTTTCCCTGGATATGCGCTTCTTGGCCTGCTTCTAAAGTGGAATGGATGCAGCCTTGTCCGCGAATCATAATCTTGCCGGTGGCAGAAATGGTGCTGTTTAGCGCATATGACAAATAAATATCGCCAAGCTGCAGAGCAGCCTTGTCAAGCTTATTGCGCAATTCTAAGGCACGGGAAACAGCGTCTTGCAGTTGCTCGCGGTCTGCCCAAGACTGAGGCTGAAGGCTTTCCGCCAGCATGAGCGCTTCTGCTACAGTCGCATTTTTTTCCGCTGTGTTTGTTTGTTCTCGTAATAGTTCGTTTAGTTGCCGGAGCAGTTCAGCATAGCGCGGAAACTTTATTGACAGCAGCTGCGCGGCAATAGTCGGAAACGGCAAGACGGACAGTTGTCCGCGCTTATCTAATTGTTCTAGAACGTCAAAAAAGGAGGCTAGTTCCAGGATTATTTCAGCTATTATGGGACTAATCTCAGCCGAGACAGGCAGGGCAGCGCCGGCAGAAAGGTGGCAGGCGATAGCGTTGCCTCTAATTTGTATTGTTTGACCGGCTTTGATGCGCGCTTCGATCACATTGCCAAGAACGTCTACGCTGCCGCTCGCCAAAACAGAGACGTTCTCTAAGACACAGCCTGTAATGGTGATGTCTCCCTGGAAAGAGAGATGTCCTGCCTCTATGGTAAGATCGCCTTTGTGGATAAATGTCGGCATTACTTGCAAGCGAAAGATATTCCCTTCTCGGCGCAGATGAGGTCGCCCGCTGATTGTGGCCAGTATCGTTTGGCCGTCCTCGCTTAAGGCTGTGCCGCTCATTGCGCGCAGCTGAATCTGGGGGAAGACAGGCGGTTTCAGTGGTTTGCCGAAAATGTCTTTTCCGGCAACACCGGGATTGCCTGGTATTCTCGTGACAAGTTTTTCTCCCGCCTTTACAAAAGGAATTTCAGCAGAGCGGTGCATATCTTTGCGGATGGTAAAAGCGATTTCTTCTGAGAGGAGGCTCTCCGGCAGATGAAATGTCAGGCTGTCGGCTGTGCCCGGGATTAAGGGAGTTCCTTTTGCCACAGTAAGCGGTTTATTGCGTTGTGCCAGAGCTTGCTCAATCGCCGTCTCCCTGATACCATAACAAATACCGGCTTTACTCAGGGCAGCAAGAATCTGCCCGGCTTCAACGTCGGCTTCTTGATTTACAGAAAGCGCTGCTAACATAGCATTTTGGCTGACGGTAAGCGTCCACTCGTTATCCTGAGCCATAGACAGACCTCTCTTTCTTTCTTTGCGGTATTTCGTTTATGGGCAGACGAGATATATTCCTGTGCTGCAAGAAATCGCCTAAAAGCGCCGTAATAGGTTATAATTCGTCTGAAAATTTCATAATCCTGCTTTATTTTCCGGTTTGTCCAAAAAGCTGAAAAATCTGGCGACTAAACAGGAAATCGGCCTATGCCGGCGAAATATACAGTACCAAAGGTGGTGAGGTAATGAAAGAGGTATTGTCTCAGTCGGAAATCGACTCTTTGATTCAGGCGCTCTCAAAAGGACAGATTGCCGAGGAAGCGGAAGGCGGGAATTTTGCAGCCGGTGCTGTCAAGTTATACGATTTTCGCAGACCGAATAAATTTTCAAAAGAACAGATGCGTACACTGCAAATCGTCCATGAAAACTTTGCGCGTGTGCTTGCCAATTTCCTGACTGCTTACCTGCGCACACCTGTGCAGGTCAAATTGGAATCTGTTTCGCAGGTGACATTTGAGGAGTTTATTTTTTCATTGCCTACGCCAACGCTAATGAGCATTTTTAATGCAGCGGAAGATATGGGCAGTGCCATGCTGGAGACTAACCCGCAATTTGTTTTTCCTATTATCGACCTGCTTTTTGGCGGAGAAGGAGAAACGCCAAAGAAAATCCGTGAACTCACAGAGATTGAATTGACTGTGATGCGTCGCATTATGACAAAAATCCTGGAAAATTTACGCTATGCCTGGGAAGATATTGTAACTTTGCTGCCGCGGATTGAAACCATGGATACAAATCCGCAATTCAATCAGATGATTGCCTCTAACGAAATAGTGGCTTTAATGACGTTGAGCACTAAAATTCGCAAATCAGTAGGGTTAATCAATGTTTGCTTCCCGTTTATCACGCTGGAGCCGGTGATAGCCAAACTTACTGCGCAGCATTGGTTCTCTGCTTCGCAGCGGGTAGGCAGCATTGACAGCCGCCTAGTGCAAGCGGGGCTGGAGACGGTGGAAGTTTCGTTAGCGGCAGTGCTTGGTGAAACGACCGTCAAGATGGAAGACTTTCTTCAGTTTGAAGTAGGTGATGTTATTCTTTTAGATCAACAGGTGGATACCCCCATGTCGCTCTTGGTGGAGAATAAGCCAATGTTTCAGATTCAGGCGGGTATCTCCATGGGGCGGCGGGCGGTACGCTTTCTTGAAGCGAAAGGGGGAGAGGCTAAATGAGCGGTTCATTGCTTTCCCAAGCAGAAATCGATGCGCTTTTTGCTCAGATACCTTCGTCGGTTGAAGAGGAGAATCAGCTTGGCAAGACCAAGTTAATCCAGCCGCTGCAGTCTGAAAGTGAAAAAATAGTACCGTCCGGCAGTCATCCCAACTTGGAGAGGATTCTGGATATTCCGCTGCAGATCAAAGTAATTTTAGGTCAAGGCGCTCGCTCGGTTAAGGAAGTGCTGAGCCTTATGCCGGGTGCCATCGTAGAATTTGAACGGAATGTGGCTGAACCGGTGGACATTTTGCTTAACGGGAAGCTAATCGCGCGCGGTGAAGTGGTGGTGGTTGAGGAGCATTTTGGTGTGCGCATCACACAGATTATCAGTCCTCTGGAAAGAGTCAGAAAAATGGTTTAGTCGCCCATATTTATTATAATTAGACATAATTCCTGAAATACAGGTGCAATCGGCCTGTCTTTCTGTTTTTTGTGTAACTGCTTAGCTCTATTATTACCAACTAAGGCAGGAATTTGTAAATTACCGTCGAAGTGATTAAATCGTAGCTTCCCTGAACGATATAATTTCCTTTGCTACAAGATAGTGTCCTATGCTGCAGGAAAGGCGGTTTGCCGTGAATAGACTCACAGCCATGCAGTTGGACGCGCTGGCGGAAAGCGGCAATATCTCAATGGGCTCTGCCGCCACAGCGCTGTCTCATCTTTTGGGCTATAAAGTAGAAATAACAACTCCCCGCTTATCATATACCACGCTTGAACAAATTAGGGCATCGTATCCGTTGCCGTGCATTTTGGTCCGTGTCCATTACCATAAGGGACTGGAAGGCAGTAATCTGTTTATTCTTTCTGATCGTGATGCGGGGATGGTTGCCAACATGATGATGGGAGATCCGGATTTGCCGTTGCCGGACGAGCTGGATGATTTGTATCTTAGCGCCGTAAGCGAAGCGATGAATCAAATGATGGGCTCTTCCGCAACGGCAATGTCGGAGATGTTTTGCCGTGTGGTCGATATTACACCGCCTGAAATGGAATATGTAAATCTTGGCGAGGATACCCCAATCGGAGAATTTGCCGAAAATACCGAGGTCATTCAGATCGCTTTTGATTTGAAGGTTGGAGACTATATTGCGAGTCAGATGCTGCAAATCCTGACGCTTGATTTTGCCAAGCAACTGGTGGATGAACTTTTATGTGTGATCAACGAGGAAAGTTTGCCGGAAGAACCGGTACTTACCGCCGATGAAGCTGACACGTTGGCTGAGATTGGGAATATTTTCATGGGCTCTGCCGCCACTGCGCTTTCGCAACTATTGGCTAAGCAGGTCAATATTACTACCCCCCGGGTTTCTGTCAGTACGCTGCGACAAATCAGAGAACAGTTTCCCGAACCTTGTGTGGTAGTAACCGTGGAGTATCTGCAGGGGCTGGCGGGTGATAATCTGTTGATTATCAGCAGACGGGATGCGACTGTGATTGCAGCGCTGATGATGGGGGAGGAAGCAGATAGCCCGGCGGATCTGGATGATATCAGAATCAGCGCTGTGAGTGAAGCGATGAATCAGATGGCTGGTGCCGCTTGTACTTCATTAGCCGAAATTTTCTATCGGCATATTGAGATTTCGCCGCCGCAAACTGAATGCCGTGCGCTGGGTGTGGATAACGGCGCGGGAAAAAAATCAGATGAGTTGCTTGTAAAGCTTTCGTTTCGCCTGCAAGTTAACGGCCTGATTGATAGTGAAATTGTCCAGTTGATTCCTTTTGTTTTCGCCCGGGAGATGGTAAAAGTTCTGCTGGAGGCCATGGGAGGACATGAGCCGCAGTTGCCCCAGTCTGCGTTTGAGTCTCTTCTGGAACTGCCTCAGGAACCGATATCGGCTCCGCTTGATTGTGAACCGCTTCTCGCAGCAGCTGTGCCGCGCCGGCGGCAGGAAGCTGCTTTAACGTACTGCCAAGAAGGGACGGTGCAGTTAGATTTAATCCGTGACATTCCTGTGGTGGTTACCGGCTTGCTGGGACGTCGAACCGTGAAATTAAAGGATTTAATGGCTGTAACTGCCGGTTCGGTGCTGGAACTTGAGAGTACCGCCGATGTTCCCGTTGACATTTTGGCGAACGGCAAGTTGGTTGCCAGAGGTGAGGTTGTTGTTTATAGCAATCGTTTTGGCATTAGAATCACTGATATAGTTGAGCCATGGCAGCGCAATTGAAATAAAAAGGATGGTGTCGGCATGAAGAGCCTGATGGAAAAAACGGAGGAGCAGCCCCAAGATGAGCTGCAATTGGTAGCTTTTTTTCTGCAGGGTGAGGAATTTGCTGTGGATATCCAGAAAGTACGGGAAGTATTGAAGTTGCCTCCGATTACGCCATTGCCGCAATCGCTTGAGTTTATTGAGGGCGTCATTAATTTGCGGGGCGAAGTTATCCCTGTGGTTGATTTGCGCAAGCGCTTCCGTCTGGCGGATGCGGCTAAAAGCGATAAAGCGCGCATCATTATTGTCGAGATTGAGGAAGGCATGGTAGGTCTGATTGTGGATTCAGTTACCGAGGTGCTCCATCTTAATCCCTCTGCCATTGAATTGCCGCCGCGTCGGCTTGCCGGCACGAGAACTGAATTTATTTCCGGTGTGGGCAAGCTGGGAGAGCGTCTGATTATTATTTTACGTCTGGAAAAGATTCTTTCTACCGAAGAACAGCTGGAGTTGGAGCATTTGCAGCTGGCGGAACCGGAGAGAATGCCCTTAAACAGATAGACTGAGGTGAAGAGATGGACACCAGCGAATATAGAGATCTCTTTCTTGCTGAAGCCAGGGAATATTTGCAGGGTCTAAACATTGCACTCCTGCAATTGGAGAGTGACCCTGCGGACAGGGAAGTTTTGCAGGAAATGTTTCGGGCAGCACATAGTCTTAAAGGTATGTCTGCCACCATGGGTTATCAACTGCTCGCCAATTTGACACACCAGATGGAGAATGTGTTGGATTTTTTGCGGCAGGGCACATTGCGTGCCGATAGAGACGTGGCCAATATACTGTTTGAGTCGCTCGATTTGCTGGAGCTCTTACTTGGGCGCCTTGATGAACCGGCGTCCTGCTTAGAGCAGGTCGACAGAGTAGTTGGCAAGCTCCGTGCGGCTTGCGAAGGCAGTAAGGATGAGGCTGACTTTGTCGGCAATGCGGCTGACGGAGATAATTTGTCGCTTGATGAATTTGAGAAGGAAATGATTAGGGTGGGCTGCGCCGCCGGTGAACGCGCCAGGCATTTGGAAGTGGTTCTGGATGCTTCCTGCCTGCTCAAATCTGTGCGAGCATATATGGTCTTTAAATTGATGGAAAAATTCGGGCATATTGTAAAAGCTGTGCCGGGGACGCAGGAATTAGAAGAAGAACAGTTTGAAGATCGGTTTCAACTGGTTATCCTCACGCAAGCCGCTGATGAGACTATTCGGGCGGAGCTGTTGCAGATAGCGGAAGTGGCTGCTGTGTCGGTACGGGATGTGCCTGAGATGGTCGAGACTTCAGCCGGATTGGAACCGGCGGCAGCGCGGAGGGTGGAACTGGTTTCAGAGACGGCCATCAGTCAGGAAGAGCTAAACGGGGAGCGGAGAAATATCCGCCGCGCAGCGGAAAAAACAATTCGTGTGGAAACAGACAAGCTGGATAAGCTGATTAACTTGGTGGGGGAATTGGTGGTAAACCGTACGCGGGTGGTGGAGCTTGGCAGAACTGATGTGGCGGCAGAATTAGTCAGTGCGGTAGAACAGTTGGACAGGATTACGACCGATTTGCAGAGTGCGGTTATGAAGCTGCGCATGGTGCCGATCAAGCAAGTTTTTGACCGTTTCCCGCGGATGGTTCGGGATTTAAGCCAGGAAAAAGGAAAAAAAGTTAACTTGGAAGTTCGCGGCGAGGAAACTGAATTGGATCGCTCTATTGTTAATCAAATTGGCGACCCGCTTGTCCATTTGTTGCGCAACTCGGTAGACCATGGGATTGAACCGCCCGGGGTGCGGGTGCAAAACGGCAAGCCTGAGGAAGGAACTATTGTGCTGGAAGCGCGGCACGAAGGCTCTTATGTGCTAATCCGTGTCAGCGATGATGGGCGCGGCATCGCTACTGAGGAAATGCTGCAAAAGGCAGTGGAGAAGGGCTTGCTTAGCAGTACGGAAGCACAACGGATGAGCGATGAAGAAGCGTTGCGGCTGATTTTTAGGAACGGTTTTTCTACTGCCGAGCAGGTAACTGATATTTCCGGGCGGGGAGTAGGGATGGATGCGGTAAAAACGGTGATTGAAAGTATGAACGGCAGCGTTGATATTAAGACCAGCCCGGGAGAAGGAACTCGTTTCTATGTACGGCTGCCCCTTACCTTAGCAATTATTAAAGCTATGCTTGTGGAAGTTGCGGGCGAGATCTATGCTATACCCATTGAGGCAATCCGTGAGAATCTTTATGTCGCTCCTCAAGACATTAAGACTATTCAGGGAGAGAAAGTTGTCAATGTGCGCAGTGAAGTGCTGCCGCTGATCTATCTGGGTGAAATGCTCGGCATGAAATCCGGCAGCAGTGAAGAAATTCTTTCGGTGGTAGTAGTAGAAGCCGCGGAACGCAAAACCGGACTTGTAGTAGACGTCTTGCTCGGACAACAGGAAATTGTCATTAAGTCTCTGAGCAGGGCGGTGGAAGGAATTCGCGGAGTGGCGGGAGCTACGGTGCTGGGCAACGGGCGTGTGGCGCTGATCTTAGACGTTTCAAGCCTCATCTGAGGTTTGCAGCCTTCAGCCGGCGTTGCTCTGAAAATAACCACCCTAGGCTAAAAGGATAGGAGAGCAAAGGAGGGATTTCAGTGGGTAGACAGGTATTGATTACAGACGATACGGCGTTTATGCGGATGACTTTGAAAAACATATTGGAAAAGAACGGTTATCAGGTTGTGGGTGAAGCTGAGGACGGTCAGGTTGCGGTTGATAAATATCTGGAGCTTCGTCCGGATTTAGTAACCATGGATATTACCATGCCCCGGATGGATGGTATCACCGCCATAAAGAAAATCATTGAGGCTGACCCGGAAGCTAAAATTGTGGTCTGCAGCGCTATGGGGCAAAAGTCTCTGGTGATTGAAGCATTAAGCGCCGGGGCAAAGGATTTTATTGTTAAACCTTTTCAGGCAGAGCGGATTATCAATGCCGTTCAGAAAGTTATCGGTTAAGGTGAAAAGAATAGAGGTGAGCAGGGTGCCTGAGTTGCCGATTAGTGAGGAGTTTAAGCTTGATGTCCTAAAGGAAATGGGCAATATTGGGGCAGGTAATGCTACAACCGCTTTGTCCACCCTTTTGAATTATGAACGGGTGAATATGCATGTTCCGGAAGTGGCTCTTTGTCCACTGGTCGATATTCCGGATTTGATGGGCGGTGCTGAGAAGTCTGTCATCGGAATTTATATCAGAGTGTTTAGCGAATTATCGTTTTATGCTGTTTTTTTGATTGATTTCGAAAGTGCGCAGACTCTTGTCACAAGCCTTACCGGAGAAGATTATCCTGTCATGGAAGAAATGGGACGTTCAGTATTGCTGGAAGTCGGCAACATTGTGACAGCATCATATTTGAACGCGCTTTCTCATTTAATCAACTTGACATTTCTGCCGGAGCCGCCTTTGTTGGTGGTTGATATGGCTGGAGCAATTCTTGGTACGGTGCTGGCGGAAACAAACGCGGCGGAAGATTATATCTTGGTTTTAAAGACAGCATTTGTGACGGCAACGGGGAAAATTGAAGGCAATTTTCTGATCATTCCTGATCAGCATACTTTGGATATTATAGTCAGAATGCTTGTAAACGGAGCGTGCCAATGAGTGAACAAATCCGGGTAAAGATTGCGGATTATGCCGTCAAAAAAGAAGAGGGAATGTTGATTACGGTAGGATTAGGCTCTTGCGTGGGCGTGGCATTATACGATTCTTTTACCAAGGTTGCGGGGTTGGCTCATATTCTTCTTTCTGACAGTACTCTGTTCAAGACGCCTTCCAACCCTGCCAAGTTTGCAGATACGGCAATTCCCCTGCTCTTGGAGCAGATGGTCAGCATTGGAGCGAAACCTTCTCGGCTGAAGGCGAAAATTGCCGGCGGAAGCCAGCTTTTTTCTTTTGAGCGAAGTGCGACTTCCGTTGGTGAAAAAAATATCTGTGCTGTGCGTAATGTGCTTGCCATCCTGCGTATTCCGATTACGGGTGAAGAAGTAGGCGGCAGTATGGGGCGAACTATGAAACTGTTTGTACAACACGGAAAAGTAGTGATTTCTACCGTTGGTTCAGAAGAGAGGGAAATCTGAGGCAGGAGAATGTCATGGAGCAGATAAAGGTATTAGTGGTGGATGACTCAGCACTAATGAGAAAAATTATTAGTGATATCTTTTCCGCTGACTCCCGGTTTGCCGTGGTAGATACAGCACGAGACGGGATTGATGCGCTCGAGAAAACGATTAAGTTGAAACCTGACCTGATTACTCTTGATGTGGAGATGCCTCGTCTTGATGGGTTGCAGACATTGAAAGAAATTGTTCGCCGCCATAAAGTTCCTGTAATTATGCTATCAAGCCTTACTAAAAGAGGAAGCCATGTTACGATGGAAGCTCTCTCGCTTGGGGCTGTCGATTTTATTGCCAAGCCGGACAAGCTTTCCACTGAGGGCAGGGCTGATCTCCAGGCGGAGCTGTTACGTAAAGCTGCCGTGGCCGCTAGCTTGCGTGTGCAGGTTGAACCATTGCAAGTAGTGCGGGCTGAAATGGCGATTAAGCCGGTATTATTTAGGCAGCAGGCGGTTAGAGCAGTCGCCATCGGCGCATCTACGGGCGGACCCCGTGCTTTGGAAGTTATTCTGCTTTCGTTGCCCGCCAATTTGCCGGCTGCCGTATTTGTTACACAGCACATGCCTCCTAAATTTACCTTGGCTTTGGCGGAGAGGTTGAATAAGTTATCTGCCATCCGTATCAAAGAAGCCGAACATGGCGAACCGGTGCAGACAGGGGTCGTCTATCTCGCGCCCGGCAATTATCATTTGGAGATAGCCGCAGACAGGAAAATCCGCTTGACTCAGGATCCGCCGGTTGAGCATGTCCGCCCGTCGGCAACTGTGATGATGTTATCTGTAGCTTCGGTTTACGGCAAAGAAAGCGTGGGCGTTATTTTGACAGGGATGGGTAAAGACGGCGCAGCGGGGATGGTGGAGATTAAAAACTGTGGTGGGCATACCCTGGCTCAGGATGAGGCTTCAGCAGTGATTTTCAGTATGCCAAAGGCAGCAATCCAAGCGGGGGCTGTTGAGCGGGTTTTGCCACTAGCGGAGATAGCCAAAGCGGTAATTGCTTTGTGCGGAGGGAGTGCAGATGGTCAAGGTCATGGATTATGAGCAGTTTAAAGAAAAGGTGAAAATTCGCATTGGTCTTGATTTGAGCAGCTACAAAGAGCAACAGATGAAACGCCGGATTCATCAGTTGATGCAGCGCCATCACGTTGAAGACTATCCTGCCTTTCTCGCTCTCCTTGATTGTGACCGTTCGATTCTCGCGCACTTTACAGATTACTTAACAATTAATACGTCCCAATTTTTTCGTGACTTGGCAGTATATCAGGCGCTGGAAACAAAGGTTTTGCCGGAATTGCTGCGCAAAGGAGAAGCGCTGAAGATTTGGAGTGCCGGTTGTTCGATTGGCGCTGAACCATATTCTTTGGCTATGTTGCTGAAAGAATTAGCTCCATCCGGCAGGTGGAGGATACTTGCGACAGATTTTGATGCCAATATCTTGCTTAAAGCGCAGGAGGGAAAGTATGCGGAAAATGTTTTGGCTACATTGCCTGCGCGTTTTCGCCAGCGCCACTTCAGTGAGCAGAATGGCTATTTTTATTTGGATAGTCAGCTTAAATCATTGGTGCAATTTAGGCGGCAAAATCTATTAACAGACAGTTTTGAAACTGCTTGTGATTTAATTCTCTGTCGCAATGTATTTATTTATTTTACGGTAGAAACTCAGGAAGAATTGATCCAGCGTTTTTCCCAATCGCTGAAGACTGACGGCTGGTTTGTGATTGGTTGCGCGGAAATGATTACCAGTCCTGCCCGCTTCGGTCTGGAGAAAATCCAGCCGGCTGTTTACCGTAAAATGAAGTGATTGCTTGCGGCAGGAACGATTGCTTATTTGGCGAATTCAAGCAGAGAGTTTACGAAAGGGGGAGTTTTCGTGAAGGTTAAACAAATTTCTGTGTTTTTGGAGAATAAATCGGGCCGCCTTGCCCAGGTAACCAGAGTTTTAGGGGATAACCAGATAAATATTCGTGCTCTTTCTATAGCAGATACGACTGATTTTGGCATTTTGCGTTTAATTGTTGACAAGCCGGAGGAAACAAACAGCATTTTGCGGGCTGAAGGTTTTATGGTGAGTGAAACAACAGTTATTGCGGTGGAAGTTCCCGATCGTCCGGGCGGTCTTGCTGATATTTTGGCAACTTTGGGGCAGGCAGGGATTAATATTGAATATCTCTATGCCTTTATCGGTCAAAATTCTGACAAAGCACAAGTTATCTTTCGTGTTGATGACAGCGACAAAGCGATCAGTGTCTTAAATGTGTCAAGGGGACGGGGTTGTTGACACATTGCCAACTTTGTATTAGTGTGATAAGGCTTTGCTGAATTTTTCAGTATATACTGCTGTCAATAAAAAGAAGCACCTTCTGATATTTGTTAGTTCGCGACGCCCTCTTTTGCGTTCGTTGCTACGGGGCACGTCTTTGTGTTTAATAATAGTGCGCCTTTTAAATATCGGTTAAGAGGAGACAACATGACCTTATTTGAGAGGTTTCAGTCACTTTTTATATTGATCGCAGTGGCATTAGGATTGTTTCTTGGACAGTTTTATTGGTTCTCAGTGAACGCGGCATCATTTGTTGCCCCGTTTTTAACGGTTATGTTGTTTGTTGTTTTTCTCCAGGTTCCGTTGCACCATTTGGGTAAGGCATTGAAAGACTTTAAGTTTACAGGGTTAAGCTTGGGCATGAATTTTATCTGGACTCCCATACTGGCTGATATTCTTGGCTTTCTTTTTCTTCGTGAGGCTCCCGATCTTCGGGTTGGCCTTATAATGCTCATGGTTACGCCGTGCACAGATTGGTATATAGTTTTTACAAACATAGCACGCGGAAACGTTCCGCTTGCCGCAGTGCAGTTACCATGGAAGCTGCTACTGCAGTTATTGCTTTTGCCATTTTATCTTTTTATTCTGGCCGGTGCACTTGTTGCTATTGATACCGGCATACTGCTTTCAAGTATTGTAAAGGTGCTGGTTATACCCTTTCTTTTAGCTTTTATATCTCGGCAGCTTTTATTTGGTTTGAAAAAAGGAACCTGGTTGGAAGAAAAGGTTTTGCCAATAGCATCCGTTGGGCAATTTATATTCCTGGCTTCGGCTATAACGGCGATGTTTGCGTCACAGGGTGAAACACTACTGCAAAATCCTATCTTTGTGTTACAACTCTTGCCACCGATTGTATTATTCTATATCATAAACTTTATTATAGGTCAGGGTCTTGGGCGGGTTTTAAAGTTTTCTTATGAAAACGTTGTCTGCTTTAATTTTACGACACTTGCCCGGAATTCTCCGCTATCTTTGGCTATCGCGGTTTATGCTTTCCCCGACCGGCCATTAATTGCCCTTTCATTGGTCATTGGCCCATTAATTGAATTGCCAATCTTGACTATGATAGCACAATTATTGTTGCTTCTTCGCAAAAAAGGTGACAAGGGGACGGGGTTGTTGACACATTATCGAAAAATATAGGCTTGCTTTTTGGCGTATACTTTGCTATAATGACTATCAAGTTTTATTTTTTTGACACTTAGTTTGAAGTTAGGCCATATATTGAAAATAAAAGCGAAGATGGGGAAAAAGCCTGTATCGACCGACAGAGAGGGAACTGAAAGCTGAGAAGTTCCTCGGAAGCGTGAGAGGTGAGCCACCCCGGAGCTGCCTGCCGAAGATTAGTAAGCGTGGCCGGTGCTGCCGTTATCCAGAAAGCATGTGCTTGAGTGACCGGAAATTCCGGTAATCAGAGTGGTACCACGGGGTATAGCGCCCGTCTCTGCGTTTTTTAGAGACGGGTGTTGTTTTTTTCTAACAACATTAAACGGAGGTGTGAGCAATGCTTTTTGACCAAATGTATGCCGATCGGGCGAAATTGATGAAGACTTCAGAAATTCGTGAGTTCTTTAAACTGACTGAACAACCGGATGTGATGTCTTTTGCGGGCGGGTTTCCCAGTGCTGAATTTTTTCCCATGGGAAAAATTGCCGAAGTGATGCATGAACTGATTAACGAGGAAGGCAAATCTGCACTTCAGTACGGACCTACAGAAGGAAATCTTGAGTTGCGTGCTTATTTAGCTAAGAAGATGACAAGCGAAGGTATCCCTTCCGTTGTGGAAAACTTGCTAATTACAAACGGCTCCCAACAGGGCATGGATCTTTTGGCAAAAGTGTTTGTAAACCCAGGTGATTTGGTTGTCGTGGAAGAACCTGGCTACGTAGGCGGTTTGGGAGCTATTCATAACTACCAAGGCGACCGAGTGGCTATCCCTCTTGACGCGGAAGGAATCCGCACCGATCTTTTGGCTGTAAAGCTGCGTAAGATGCAAATGGAAGGGCGGACGCCTAAATTTGCTTATTTGGTTCCCAATTTTCAGAACCCTACCGGGATTTCCATGTCGCTTGAGCGGCGCAAAAAGATGTTGGCATTGGCTCAGGAATATAACTTTATCATTATTGAAGATAACCCCTATGGAGAAATCCGCTACGAGGGGGAACCGGTACAGAGCATTAAGTCGATGGATACCGAAGGCCGGGTGATTTATCTTGGTTCCTTCTCTAAAACTTTTATACCCGGTATTCGCGTGGGCTGGATTGTGGCGGAAGAAACACTAATCCAGAAAATTGCTTGTGCGAAGCAGGCTACTGACCTCTGCTCCAACTCTCTCGGTCAGAGAATGGCTTGCCGTTTTGCAGCCAGCGGCTATATCGAACAGCATGTCTCCTCCTTAATTTCTCTTTACAAGGCTAAACGTGACTTAATGCTTTCCTGTTTTGAGCAGTATTTTCCTCAAGGTGTAACTTGGACGCGTCCTGAGGGCGGGTTTTTTGTCTGGGTAACATTGCCGGAAGGAATGAGTGCGCGTGAAGTGCTGCTAAAGGCTGTGGAGCGTAAAGTGGCTTATGTGGACGGTGCCGGCTTCTTCGTTAATAACAACGGAAAAAATACTGCCCGTTTTGCTTTCTCCGAGGCGAGCGAGGAAAAAATCACGCGCGGCATGAAAATACTTGGAGAACTGATGCACCAAGAAATGGCTGTTTTTAAGGCAAGATCAGCTTAATCGTTATGCTGTAAAGCTGTAAGACGTATGAGCCAAAAGTTTTATGAACAGGCTGATTGGAGGAGCAGTAAAAACCGGCTGTATTTGTTGGTTGGCTAAGGTTAAGAATATACTAAGACAAAAGTTAACCAATAATTTGCAGAAACGGAGCCAATATAATGAGCGACAGATTTACAGTAGGACTTATATCTGGACTTGCTGCCGGCACGGTTTACCTTTCATGGAGTCTTTTCTCGCGACATGTTCTTGGCTTTGCTAAGCTTAGTATTGCGGAATATGGCGCGGCGTTGACTTTCAACAGATTGCCTAATGAGCTGGAGCTTATTCATTACGTTTGGGGTGGAGTTGGCGCGCTTTGTTTTGCTATCGCTATAGGCATAATCTTTTCTTTTCTTATTTTGCTGATTGGCATTAAGCATCTCTATTTAAAAGCAATCGTCTACAGTTGGGCAGCTTGGTATATCCTGATCGACATTTTAATTATTCGCTTGGTTGATGCAAAGCTGCAAGTAGCCATCGAAACTGCTCTGTCAGCATCAATTAACGCAACTTTATATGGGGCAATTATGGCGTTTGTTTATTTAAGAATTGGCGGCGAACTGAGAGTTAAAAGCGATTAACCGGACTGACAGGCGCTTTGAAATCTTTTTTTAACACGGCGATTGCCAAACTTCAAGCTTCCTTAGCTTTGGCTGCTGTAGCTTTTGCTGAGTTTTTAACCTCTTGATGCGGCAACATTTTTCGGCTATAATGATTTTAAGATGTGCTGGTGTGGCTCAAAGGCAGAGCAGCGGTATCGTAAACCGCAGGTTGCGAGTTCAATTCTCGCCACCAGCTCCAATGACATAAAATCCTTAGAATCATAAAGATTCTAAGGATTTTTACTTACAGGGGTGATTTGTCCCACTCGTCCACGCGACCACCCCGCCCTTGCGGGCACCCCTCCAGAGGAGAGGAATATTTGTAAGTCAGGTACTATGAGATTAGAGCAACGCTTCGGGGTTGATAAGATTGGGCATTTTTTCACCTTTGAGTCCTGCCAGCAGGTTTTCCGCTGCCACTACCGACATTTTGGTTCTGCTTTCAATGCTGGCGCTGCCGATATGGGGGAGGATGACCACATTGTCCAGTGTTGCTAAGCCTGCAGTCAGTTTTGGCTCCTCCTCAAAAACGTCAAGGCCTGCACCGGCAATTTCTCCCGTTTTTAAGGCTTTGACCAGAGCCTTCTCATCAACAACCGGGCCGCGCGCTGTGTTGATCAAATAGGCCGTTTTTTTCATCATCTTTAGTTCTTTTTCACCAATCAGATGAACTGTTTCAGGCGTCAGGGGTACGTGGATTGATATAAAGTCGGCTTCTCGTAACAGAACGTTCAACTCCCGGAATTCAACTCCCAAAGAGTTCTCTTCTTCTTCGCTTTTCTTTCTGGTATCGTAGTAGATTGCCTTCATCCCAAATCCTCTGGAACGTCTGATTACGGCCTCTCCGATATGGCCTGTTCCTACAACTCCTAAAGTTTTGCCATAGACGTCGCCGCCCATAAACAGCATAGGCGCCCAACCGTCAAATTTTCCTGCGCGAGTAAAACGGTCTGCCTCAATTAGTCTGCGTGCAACCGACATAATCAAAGCCCAGGTAAGATCAGCCGATGTTTCGGCTCCAACTCCCGGAGTGTTGGAGACGAGAATGCGACGTTTGGTACAGGCGGCCACGTCAATATTGTTATATCCTGACGCATAGTTAGCCAATACTTTTAACTTGGAGCTTAAAGCGAGAAGTTTGGCATCTATCGTGTCTGTTAAAAGGCAGAGCATACCGTCCAAGTCTTTAATTGCCTCTGTCAGTTCCTGCCTGCTCATAACCCGATCATGCGGATTGATTTGCAGCTCGCATTCAGCGGCAATCATCTCCAGGGCTATCTGTGGAATTTTCCGAGTAACATAGACTTTAGGTCTGTTCATCGTAACACCATCCCTGTGCTAATTTAAACCACCAATGTAATCACTTCTACGCTCTATTTACATGAAATTTCTTGAACACGGCAATATATTGCCCTCAATAATAGCGCTGATACTCTTCAGGACAAATAATCATACGCAATTTGCTGAATATCCATGACGAAAAGATCCTTTTGGATGCCATATGCACTGAGCCGATTGAGTATGGCGATGATTTAGGCCAGGAGGAATCAACTCCGCAAGGTGAGAAATATGAAAAATACAAGACAGATTATAAGCCTGTGGCGCATGAATACCGAGCTGACGAAATAGAAAAGGTGAAATAAAATCCTTAGAATCATAGAGATTCTAAGGATTTTTATTTACAGGGGGACAGGTGATTTGTCCCACTCGTCCACGCGACCACCCCGCCCTTGCGGGCACCCCTCCACCGGAGGGGAATATTTGTAAGTCAGGCTACTATGAGACTAGAGCAACGCTTCGGCAGGGCGTTTGCCTTTTGCGGTGTGCAGCATATATTGAATTGCGGCTAATTTTCGGTATCACAAGCGTTGGAGGAGGAGATAATGGTGAAAATAGTTGAAAGCAATTTGGTGTTCACTTCCGGAAGAGTAGAGAGACGTTTGTCGGCAAGGCGTTCTACGCAGCGCATTGCTATTCATCATACCGCGTCAGGCGATGTTTCCGCAGAAACAGTTCATGGCTGGCACCGCAACCGCGGTTGGATGGGGATTGGTTATCATTATCTTGTCCGGCAGTCCGGCGATATAGAGCGTGGTAGGGCGGAAGAGTTGCGAGGGATTCATGCTCCGGCGGCTAACGCCGACAGTATAGCCATTGCCCTAGCAGGAAATTTCGAGCTTGCCCCGCCTGCCGCCGACCAATTGGACGCACTCGTCTGGTTGATTCGCGATATTCACTCCCGTTATGGCGAACTTACGCTGATTAGACACAGAGATTTACAAGCAACAGCGTGCCCTGGGCGGCTTTTCCCCTGGGAGGAAATGCTGAGAAGAATTCAACAGCGCACCCATCTGGTTGTGAGAGGAGATACTCTCTTTAGTTTGGCGCGCAGGTATGGCGTGACAGTTGAACAACTGCGACAGTGGAATAATTTGTCCTCCGGTGTGATTCGCGTGGGACAGCTACTTGTTGTCTCGCAAAATATTTAAAAAAGTTAAACTTTTCTTCGCGAAAGTATAGACAAAATATTTGCATCATGTTAAAATTATAACAAGCAAAGGTTTTAGTAGTCAACAAGGCCTCTTGTGTTTGGCTCTGTATGCTGAGGCTTTGTGAATATGGCTGAATTGAGTAATGTCCAGAGGCATAATTACTTCAGCGATTAGGGAAAATAGTGGCAAGCGGTATAAATAACGAACAAAGGAGGTAAACAGCATGGCAATTCAGCAGATTTATGTCCTCTCCGATGCGAGGGACGAACTCTTACGCGAGTTTATGCTGGCCTCAGGAGCTCATAAAGCAGAAATCCTGGCTAAAATTATTGATTTAGATGAAGAAATAGAAGAAAGAAAAAACTAACCGGCGGGGAAAGCCGGTTTTTCTTTTTTGTGCCGCGTGCGAATAAGATAAAAGATTGACGGATTGTGAAGGAGTGTCTACAATTACATATAATATATCTAAATCAGAGAGAGAAAGGGTGGGGGCATGGCCGAGTTATCAAATGGAGAATTGCTGTTGCGTTTGATCCTAGCCGGCATCTTGGGAGGTGCAGTCGGTTTTGAAAGGGAGCGACATAATCGTCCTGCCGGGCTTCGTACTCATATTCTGGTCTGCTTGGGCTCCGCTCTTGTGATGATCGTTTCTGTTGTGGGTTTTAGCGGTGCTTTGGGTCCGCGAGGAGATCAGGCACGGATTGCCGCACAGGTTGTGAGCGGAATCGGCTTTTTGGGTGCAGGTACAATTATGCGTCAGGGGAGTTCGGTACGGGGGCTTACTACGGCGGCAAGTCTCTGGGTTGTGGCTGCTGTTGGTTTGGCGACAGGCATCGGTTTATATCTGGCGGCAATTTCAACGACGGCTTTAATTTTAATCAGTCTGTTTTCGCTCGCCAGAATTGAAGAAAGAATGGCAAAAGATCGTTCCCGCAAATCGCTCTGGTTGAGAGCAGTTGACCAGCCTGGTTTGCTGGGTCGCGTGGGTACAGTCTTAGGTGAGCACAATGTGGGGATCACGAGTGTTAATCTTTCTGAGACCAATTTTATGGAGGCTTATAATACTCAAACGGTGGTCATTGAAATGTTGGTCAGTGTGCCGGCGGGCTTTAGCTCGCGCAGACTGATGGAGCATCTGCTGCGTATTCCCGGGATGTTGGAAGTTTCCTGGGAAGGGGAAGATACGGGTATATGCGAGCTGCCGCAGACTTGAGCCGGTGAAATCAGCTTTAAAAAATAAGCGAAGGAAGTTTTTAGTATTCATGCGACTGTAACTAAAAAATGGCCACAAGGTGTCTCATAAGAGGCATCTTTTTGTTTGGGTGATGCAGCCTTGTTCGGTTGCTTTGCTCTCTTTGCTATTCTGTGAGAGTCTATGTTTTTGCGAAAAGGAGCTGATACAGCCTTGCCCGGCTGCTTAGCTCTCTCCTCCTGCGGGTGAGAGGGCAGCGAAGGCCTGCAATTTGGCAATCCCAAAGTCAGTTCTCCTGGGAGAGGGTGAGGTATTTCCTGAGACAAGGTGTAAAAAAATAAGCTAAAGTGAGCAAAATAGCTTTATTGGCTGAAAATAGTAAGCCAGGCGGCATTTGTGTCAGTTCTGATTATTGAGAGCATTTTTGGAAAAAGCTATAATGGGGATATAGTCAGCTAAGGTCAAAGAGAGGTCTGCGATGAGTAATTTGGCGAGCAGTATAGAGCTTTATATCAGACGGCTGCTGGATGCCAGTCCGAATGTTACTATTTGCCTGCAACGGAGAGAATTAGCGGCACATTTTGCTTGTGTTCCTTCCCAGATAAATTATGTCCTTTCAACCCGCTTTACTCTTGAGCGTGGTTATTTGGTGGAGAGTCGGCGCGGTGGCGGCGGATACCTGCGCATTCGCAGGTTGGATTTGAACCGTGACAAAGTGCTTCAATTGCTTGAGATGCGCCAGAGCTTGGCAGGGCAAAATCTTTCTCTGCAAAAAGCGACTGATTTTGTCCACCGCCTGGTAGAGGCACGACTCGTGACCCGTCGTGAGGGCCTTCTAATGAAAGCTGTAATTAGCTTAGAACAGCAGAAGAGGGATGATGTGCTGGAAATAATCCGTGGGGTTATGCTGGCCCGTATGATTGAAGTCTTATTGCATGAAACTTAACAGGAGGCGGTAAAAATGTTATGTAACGAATGTAAAAAAAGACCGGCAAAGGTTCATTTAACATACATTATTGACCATGAGCAGACTGTGCAGCATCTTTGTGAACAGTGCGCACGGGAAAAGGGAGATTTCCATTTTGATTCGCATCCTCCATTTTCTATTCATAATTTGTTGACCGGCTTAATGAATCTTGATAATCAGCCGGCTGCGCAAGTAATGGGACATACGGTAAAGATGCAGTGCGAAAACTGCGGCCTAACCTATGCTCAGTTTGGTCAGATTGGACGGTTTGGCTGCAGTTGTTGCTACCAGACTTTTGCAGATCGGCTGTCATCTTTGATGCGGCGCATCCATGGTTCAACGCAGCATGTGGGAAAAGTGCCGCTTAGGGCAGGGGGTTCAATTAAGTTGCGCAGAAGTATCGCTGAGATGAGGGAGCACCTGCAAAGCCTCGTTGAACGGGAGGAGTTTGAACAGGCGGCACAGGTGCGAGATAAAATCAGAGAGTTGGAAGCTAGTGCCCTAAATGGGGGTGAAGAATATGAAAAGCGCTGAAGGTGTCGGGCTGCAGAGCAGCAACTGGATGAGCAGCTCGGGGCCTGACGGAGAAATTGTGATGAGCAGCCGTGTTCGTTTAGCGAGAAATATTCAGCAATTTCCCGCTCCTTTTTTGGCAACAGACAGTCAATTGAACAAAGTTGCGGAACAAGTGCAGGCAGCAAGTTGTTTGCTGCGGGAGAAAATGGGAGATCTGAATTTTTTAAGGATGGATCATCTCGAACCTCTGCAAAGACAGGTCTTAGTTGAAAAACATTTGATTAGCCCACTGTTAAGCAAAGAAACGCACATTTCCGCCGTTTTATTGCGCAGCGACGAGGCTCTCAGTATTATGGTAAATGAGGAAGACCATTTGCGTATTCAATGTCTCTTGCCCGGCCTCCAGTTGGAGACGGCGCTCGAGGAAGCAAATTTTTGCGATGATTTGCTGGAAGCCAGTCTGGATTATGCTTATGACGGGCAATGGGGATATTTAACTACCTGTCCAACTAATGCAGGAACAGGACTACGAGCCTCAGTTATGGTTCATCTCCCGGCACTGGTGTTGACAAAGCAGATTAATAGGGTGCTCTCAGCCATTGCCCAAGTAGGCTTGGCGGTACGCGGGATGTATGGTGAGGGGTCAGAAGTTACGGGAAACCTTGTCCAGATTTCCAACCAGATTACGCTGGGGCAAAGCGAAGATGAAATAGTTAAGAATCTCTCCGGTGTGACGCGGCAAGTCGTCGAGCAGGAAGCGCATGCCAGGCAGATGCTGTTAAATGAGGGACGGGACCGGGTGTGCGACCGTGTCAACAGAGCTTTTGGCATACTGAAGCATTCCTGGTTGATGTCGTCTCAGGAAGCTATGCAGTTATTATCGGATGTGCGTCTGGGTGTTGACTTAGGCTTGATCAGAGAAGTGCCGGGCACCATTTTAAAGGAACTTATGGTGCTTTTGCGACCGGCCTGTTTGCAACTGGAAGCGGGTCATGTGCTGGAAGGCGTTGACCGTGAACGGGAGCGGGCCCGCTTAATGAGAAGATGGCTTGCGCCGCAAGAAGATGCGGAACAAATGGGAGGAGGAAATTAAATGTTTATGTTTGGCCGGTTTACCGAAAGAGCGCAAAAAGTTTTGGTGCTTGCTCAGGACGAGGCTAAGCGGTTTCACCATAGTTTTGTAGGCACAGAGCATATTCTGCTTGGCTTAGTAAGGGAAGGGGAAGGAATTGCGGCTAAAGTTCTGCTGTCGCTTGGGGTGGAGCTTGATAGCGTCCGTTCCGAAATTGAGAAATTGATTGGCAAAGGTGACCAGCGTTCCGGTCCGCAGGGAGTAAACTATACTCCGCGCGCCAAAAAAGTGATAGAATTGGCTATTGAAGAAGGGCAAAGCTTAGGGCATAACTATGTCGGTACGGAACATCTGCTGCTTGGTCTGATTCGTGAAGGGGAAGGAATTGCGGCGCAGGTGTTAACAAATTTGGGTATTGACCTGACCCGGGGCCGCAAATCTGTGCTTGCTTTGCTTGGCAGCAGTGACGATACGCGGCTGCAAGAAGAATCTGCCGGCCGCACTTCTGCTACGCCTACAGTAGATCAGTTTGGGCGGGATTTAACCAAATTGGCTAAAGAAGGAAAACTTGATCCTGTTGTTGGGCGGGAGACTGAAATTGAACGCGTTATTCAGGTTTTATCGCGGCGGACAAAGAACAATCCTTGCTTAATTGGGGAGCCAGGCGTGGGAAAAACTGCTATTGCCGAAGGGTTGGCGCAACGGATTATTGAAGTGCGTGTTCCGGAAACACTTAAGGATAAACGGGTGGTTACGCTTGAATTGGCTGCGGTGGTGGCCGGCACGAAATACCGGGGCGAATTTGAGGAGCGGTTGCGTAAGCTGATGGAAGAGTTGCGCTCCGCCGGCAATGTGATCGTATTTATTGATGAACTTCATACTTTAATCGGCGCCGGCGCAGCCGAAGGCGCTATCGATGCTTCCAATATTTTAAAGCCGGCGCTGGCCCGCGGCGAAATGCAGGCTATCGGTGCAACCACTTTGGATGAGTACAGAAAGCATATCGAGCGTGACCCGGCGTTGGAACGCCGTTTTCAACCGATAACGGTGGGCGAGCCGACAAAAGAAGAGTCGCTGGAAATTCTCAAAGGACTTCGTGACCGTTACGAAGCTCACCATCGGGTAAAGATAACGGATGAAGCGTTAAATGCGGCTGTTACTTTGGCGGATCGCTATATTAGCGATCGATTTTTGCCTGATAAAGCTATTGATTTAATCGATGAGGCAGCCTCCCGGGTTAGGATGAAGGCTTATACCGCTCCGCCGGATTTAAAAGAGCTTGAGTCTAAGGTGGAAACGCTGCGTAATGAAAAGGAAGCGGCTGTTCGCAGTCAGGAGTTTGAGCTGGCAGCCAAGCTGCGGGACAAAGAACATCTGATGAAGGAAGAACTGCAGAATTTGAAGAGATCATGGGAACAGCGCAAATCATCCGACACCCGCTCTGTAGGCTCTGAAGATATTGCTCAAATTGTGGCGGCTTGGACTGGCATACCGGTTAAACGCCTCGAGGAAGAAGAAACGGAAAGACTTTTAAATATGGAGTCTATTCTTCATCAGCGGGTAATAGGTCAGGACGAAGCGGTAAAAGCTGTGTCGCGAGCTATTCGCAGGGCACGCGCCGGTCTTAAGAGTCCTAAGCGGCCGATTGGTTCGTTTATCTTCCTTGGTCCTACCGGTGTGGGCAAAACGGAATTAGCCCGGGCTTTAGCGGAGAGTCTCTTTGGCGATGAAGATGCTATGACTAGTTTGGATATGTCTGAGTATATGGAAAAGCATACTACAGCTCGTTTGGTGGGCGCGCCTCCGGGTTATGTAGGTTATGATGAGGGAGGGCAGCTGACGGAGAAAGTGCGGCGCAAGCCTTATTCTGTTATCCTTTTTGATGAAATTGAAAAAGCGCATTCGGAAGTGTTTAATATCTTGCTGCAGGTACTGGAAGACGGACGTCTTACAGATAGCAAGGGACGCACAGTCGATTTCCGCAACGCCGTAATTATCATGACATCAAACGTGGGCGCCGCCGAATTGAAAAAACAGGCCACTATGGGTTTTAGGACCGGAGATCGGGAAAAGACCTATGAGGATATGAAGAGCAAGGTGATGGATGAGCTGAAGCGCTCTTTCCGTCCGGAATTTTTAAACCGGATTGATGAAGTAATCGTTTTCCACCCACTTGCAGAAGAACATTTAACGGAAATTGTCGAGCTGATGCTGCTTGAATTAGCTAACCGTCTGAGTGATTATAAAATGGTGCTAAAAGTCAGCGAGGCTGCTAAGGCATTGCTGGCGAAAGAAGGATATGACCCCACATTTGGTGCCAGGCCGCTGCGCAGAGTGCTGCAAAAGCGCATTGAGGACGAAGTTTCGGAGAAAATTTTGCGCGGCGAATATACTCAAAATGACATCATTTTGGTGGATGCGGCTGATGGACGGTTGGTTTTTTCAAAGGATGAACCGGCTGTCGAAAAGCAGGGGTAAGTTTTTTTACTAAACTAATTTTTCTGAAAAAAAGGATTTTCATCGACTTCGTTGAAGTAAGAGCAAGTGTTGTTTTATTTTAAATTATTTTTAGATCTTCCTTTTGGGTAGGTGCTTTTATGAAGATAGCTGTTTCCGGCAAGGGTGGTGTGGGTAAAACTACTTTTTCCGCTAATTTGATTCGTGCTTTTGCCAAGCGTGGCTTTAATGTTTATGCAGTAGACGCTGATCCCGATGTGAGCTTAGGCGCCACTTTGGGCTTGCCTGCTCATGAGCTGGCTTCGCTGCGTCCGATTATTGAAATGAAAGCATTAATTGATGAGCGTGCAGGCGGTGGCGGCGCCTTTTTTTCGCTCAACCCCAAAGTTGATGACCTGATTGATGACTTCTCGATTAAACAGGATAAAATCAGGTTTTTGCGCATGGGTGCTATTAAGCAGGGCGGCACAGCCTGTTACTGCAAAGAAAATTCCTTTCTGTACGCAGTCCTGGCCAGCCTGTTGTTAGACAAAAGTGACATGGTAGTTTTGGATATGAGCGCCGGGATTGAGCATCTTACCCGGGGGACGGCACGCGGAGTAGACCTGATTATTATTGTGACCGAACCGACTCGTGTATCTGTGGCTACGGCCAAGGTTGTTCAGAAACTGGCGAGTGAATTAAAGATCCGCAAGATTAAAGTCTTAGTCAATAAAGTCAGAAATGACCGAGAGAGAGAGTTTGTCCGCTCACAGTTTACTGAAGAGGAACTCTTAGGAATGATTCCTTTTGATGAAGGTGTCTTGGAAAATGCTGTTGAAGAAGAAAGCGGTTTGTTGGCAGGCTCCGGTGTGATGCCCGGGATAGACGCTCTTGTAGATAGCATCTTGGAGGAAAAATAAGCAAAAAAATTGCTTGTCTGGGAGGAAAGAGCATGTCGATGACAGCCTTTGATGAAATTTACGCAGGGGCGATAACTGACCAGTCGAAAGCCCCGAAAAAGCTGCTCCAGCGTGTGTATAACGGTGCGATTATTGCTACCGGTTATGCTGAGATTCTGTTGAGCAAGGCAATTCGTAAGTATGGTCCGAATCAGCCGGTTGCTTATCCGGATACTGCTTACTATCTGCCGGTTATCAGTTCGCTTTCCGGCGTTAAAGTGACTAAACTTGGTGAACTGCCGCCTATTCTCAACAAGATGCGCCATCAGATTAAAGAAAGTTTGACTTTTGAAAATGCCCGTCTTGCCGGTGAGGCTACCGCCTATGCCGCAGAAATTATCGAGGTGCTCCGCTATATTAACGGAGCACAGCCCCATGTCGCCCCGTGGACCGGCTATTTGCCCGATCCAATTCTGCGTAAATTCGGGATTCAACTTGTTGATTGGACTATTCCCGGACAGGCCATTATTATTGGTAAAGCTAAATCGAGTGAAGCTGCCGCAAAAATAGTACAGGAACTGCAGGCAAAAGGGATGATGATTTTTTTGGTTAACGAAGTCATCGAGCAGTTGCTGGAACAAAATATGAAGCTTGGCGTGGATTATATTGCTTTTCCTCTGGGGAATTTTACTCAAGTTATTCATGCTGTGAATTATGCCTTGCGTGCCGGGATGTCTTTTGGTGGTATTGCCCCAGGTTTGCGCGAAGAGCATCGTGACTATCAGCGTCGTCGTGTCCGGGCTTTTGTGCTGCATTTGGGAGAAATTGATGATGTGCAGGTTGCAGCCCACTTTGCTGCCATCTTCCTGGGGTTTCCTGTCATTTGCGATACAAAACTGGAAGAAGAAATTCCTGATTGGTACGTTTCCCACACTGATTATGATACGCTTGTTAAATACAGCCTGGAGTTGCGGGGTATTAAATTAAAAATCCTCGAAATTCCTGTGCCCATCACTATCGGTCCCGCCTTCGAGGGCGAGACTATTCGCAAAGGCGATATGTATGTGGAAATGGGCGGCGGCAGGACTACTGCTTTTGAGCTTGTGCAAATGGTGTCTGAAGATGAAATTGTTGACGGTAAGATAACTGTAATCGGGCCCGATTTTGATGAAGTTGAAGAAGGCGCCAGGTTGCCCTTAGGGATCATGGTTAAAATCTATGGCAGGAAGATGCAGGTAGATTTTGAAGGTGTGCTGGAGCGACGGATTCACTATTTCATTAACTATGGCGAAGGGCTATGGCACGTTGCCCAGCGTGATATTTGCTGGTTGCGTGTTTCTAAAGATGCTATCGCTAAGGGTTTCCGCCTGAAGCATTATGGTGAAATACTGATTGCTAAATTTAAAGATGAATTCCCCGCCATTGTTGACCGCGTGGAAGTTACTTTGATTACCGATAGGGAACAGGTGGAGGAGAACATTAAAATTGCCCGCGCCCGCTACGCAGAACGTGATAAGCGTCTCCGCGGCCTTACCGATGAGGCGGTCGATGAGCTTTATTCCTGTATTCTTTGCCAGTCCTTTGCCCCGAATCATATTTGCGTAGTCGCTCCTGAAAGAGTAGGTCTTTGCGGTGCCGTAAGTTGGCTTGATGCTAAAGCTTCCTATGAAATTGACCCTAACGGTCCGAACCGTCCGATTAAGAAAGAGGGTCTGATTGATGCTGAAAAAGGGATGTGGGAGTCAGTAAACGAATATGTTTATAACAACTCCAATCGAAGCGTGGAAGAAGTCAATCTCTACACGCTGATGGATCAGCCGATGACATCGTGCGGCTGCTTCGAGGCTATTCTTGCGATTGTGCCTGAGGCAAACGGATTGATGGTAACAACTCGCGAGCATTCCGGAGCTACCCCTTGTGGCATGACTTTCTCCACCTTGGCAGGCTCCGTGGGCGGCGGCGTACAGGCACCCGGGTTTTTGGGGATTGGGCGCTCCTACCTCTTGTCCAAAAAATTTCTCAAAGCTGACGGTGGTTTGGCCCGTATCGTTTGGATGCCTAAAGAGTTAAAAGCTTTCTTAGGGGACGACCTGCGCCAGCGTGCCGAAGAAGAAGGCTTAGGCGCTGACTTTGTTGATAAGATAGCCGATGAAACTGTGGGTACTACGGGGGAAGAAATTCTGCCTTTCCTGGAAGAAAAAGGGCATCCGGCTTTGACCATGGATCCGTTGCTGTAACAGAGAGGCCGGGTCGGGGTTAAGTCCGCCCGTCTCTTTTTTTTGCGTAAGAAATGTCTGGGTTGTCATTTTTTGCTAAACTCAAAGTTAGTGAAAGGAGTCCGAATCATGGGGTTAACCGGTCTTGAGATTTTTAAACAGCTGCCTAAAACTAACACCGGTGACTGTGGCTTCCCCACCTGCTTAGCTTTTGCCATGGCACTGTCTGCGGGCAAAACTTCTCTCGATAAGTGTCCTCACGTTTCCGAAGAAGCGAAAGAAGTGTTGGGGGCGGCTGCCGCACCGCCGATAAAGCTGGTTAAAGTGGGTACCGGTGATTATACTGTGGAAATGGGTGAAGAAACAGAGTTGTTTCGTCACGACAAGCGATTCTATCATCCTACCGCCATAGCGGTAATCATAAAAGACACAGAAGATGTGGCTGCCTGTTTGGCTTCTTTTAATCAACTGGAGTTTGACCGTGTGGGGATGCATTATGTTACTGATCTGGTAGCTTTAGAATGTGTTTCCGGGGATGCCGCCAAGTTTAAAGCTGCCGCTCAAACAGTGGCTGCAAATACAAGCAAACCTTTCTTGTTAATCTGCGAAAACACAGATGTGATGTCGGCGGCTGCTGCTGCCGTGGCTGACAAGAAACCTCTTCTCTACGCGGCTACGAATGAGAACTATGAGGAGATGACCTCGCTTGCCCGAGAGCTTGCCTGTCCGCTGGCTGTCAAAGGCAAAGGATTGGCGGATCTCTCAGAATTGGTAGAAAAAATTACTAAGCTGGGTCATAAGGAGCTGGTTTTGGATAGCGGCAACCGGGAAACAGCCCAAGTGTTGGCCGACCTGACTCAGATGCGGCGTTTGGCCGTACGGAAACGTTTTCGTCCCTTTGCTTACCCTGCGATGACCTTTACTGCCAAAGAGGACTCTCTGGCAGAAATAACACAGGCTGTTGTCTATCTTACTAAGTATGCCGGATTAATCGTTTTGCGTGCCGGTGAAAAAGCGGAACTGTTACCGCTGCTCTCTTGGCGGCAGAATCTTTTTACCGACCCGCAAAAACCGATTCAGGTGGAAGCAAAAGCGGTGGCAATAGGCGATGTGACTCCCGATTCTCCGGTTTATATCACTACCAATTTTTCTCTCACTTACTATATTGTTGAAAGTGAAGTGGAAGCAAGCAAAATACCGGCTTATATTTTGCCGGTTGATACCGGCGGTGTTTCCGTCCTTACCGGTTGGGCTGCCGGTAAGCTGACGGGTGATTCTATCAACAAGGCCTTAAAGGAAAATGAGATGGAGGCAAAAGTTAAGCATAAGACACTTGTCTTGCCCGGCTATGTTGCGGTGCTTTCAGGCAGCACAGAAGAAGCAAGCGGTTGGAAAGTTTTAGTCGGCCCGCGTGAAGCTTCCGGAATCAGCAAGTTTGCAAAAGAAAAATTTGCCAAATAGGAGCCTGTCCCCGAGAGACCGGAGAAAAGGTGGCGCCAATGGATAAAGTAACCGTCTTTTTCTTTCCCGACAACTTAGTGGCTCACGTAGAGCCCGGCACCTCATTGTTGCGTGCGGCTTCACTGGCCGGTGTAGAGCTAAAAACTACTTGCGGTGGTGAAGGCACCTGCGGCCGCTGTCTGGTAAAAGTTAAGGATGGCCGCGTTAAAGCTGAGAGTACCGGTAATATCTCTAAAAGAGCGAAACAAGCCGGGTTGGTACTTGCCTGCAAAACGTTGGCAGACGGCAATATTGTGGTCGATATCCCAAGAGATTCCCGCCTCGAACAGCATCAAGTGCTCCTTGATAAGAAAAATATTTTACTCGAAGAAGAAGAGTCTTTGGCAGCGGAATATCCCTTAAATCCTCTCTGCCGCAAAATTAAGCTAAGTTTGCCTGAGCCTACTTTGACGGAAAACGCCTCTGATTGGACGCGTTTGCAGTTGGCGTTACGGAATCGGTTAAATTGCCAGGCTGTTAATATTAGTCTGCCTGTTTTACGCTTACTGCCGGAAAATCTGCGAGCCAAAGACTGGCGTGTGACGGTGACGGTGGCAGAGTTAAACGGTTGTGCCGATGTGGTGCAGGTGGAAGCAGGCCATGACGACGGCAAATTCTTTGGCTTGGCGGTCGATATTGGCACTACAACTGTAGTAGTATATCTTGTCGATTTAGATACAGGTCAAAGCATAGGAAAAAAAGGGTCTTATAACAAACAAGCCCGCTTCGGTGATGATGTTATCAGCCGAATGATTCACGCCAGTGAAAAGCCAAACGGCTTGGATGATCTGCACAAAGCTGTGCTTGACACCGTCAACCAGCTTGTCGTCGAGTTGCTTGCTCAGCATCAGGTAAATAGTTATGATGTGCAGTTGGCGGTGGTGGCCGGCAATACCACTATGACCCACCTCTTTTTGCGTTTGAGTCCAAAATATCTGCGGCTGGAACCCTATATCCCTCTGGCCACAGCTCCACCGCCCGTTCGGGCGCAGGAATTAGGGTTGCAGATTAGCCCCGGTGCTTACGTTGTTTGCTTCCCCTCGGTCGCTTCTTATGTAGGCGGTGATATCGTCGCCGGGACTTTGGTGACTAAGATGGCTAAAGCTGAGGAAGTTGTCCTGTTTATTGATATTGGGACAAACGGCGAAATGGTGCTTGGCAATCGAGATTGGTTAGTATCATCCGCCTGTTCTGCCGGTCCCGCTTTTGAAGGGGGAGGCATTACCTTTGGGATGCGCGCGATGCAAGGAGCGATTGAAAGGGTAGTTATTGACCGGACCAGCTATGATGTTACTGTTTCCACGATAGGCGGGTTAAAGGCGGTGGGAATTTGTGGTTCAGGTCTCATTGACTGTTTGGCTCAATTTCGTGAAGCCGGGATCATTGACCGGGCGGGCAAGATGCAGGCAGATATTGTTACCCCGAGAATGCGGCAAGGAGATGACGGTTGGGAGTTTGTGCTCGTCTTTAGCGAAGCGGCGGAATGCGGCAAGGATATTGTTGTCACGGAAAATGACGTTAAGAATTTGTTGCGGGCTAAAGGAGCCGTCTATGCCGGGATTCGCAGCATGTTGAAAGCAGTTCAGCTTGGCGAAGAGAGTATAGACAGAGTGCTTATCGCAGGCGGCTTTGGCAACTACCTCAACATCCGCGATGCTATTGTGATCGGTCTCCTTCCTGATTTACCGGCGGAAAAATACAGCTTTATCGGTAACTCCTCAGTGAAAGGCGCGCGGCTGGCTCTGCTTTCCCAAGAGGCTTTCCATGAAGCGCAAGAGCTGGGCAAAAAGATTACTTACCTGGAATTGTCTGCCGGCAACGATTTTATGGATGAATTTATGGCGGCACTTTTTTTGCCGCATACAGATATGACTCTTTTCCCCTCGGTAAACAAACAGAAATGATACAAGAAGAAGGGAGGCAGACTGATGACCTTCAGAGCAGTAAAAGAAAAATACAGGAGCAAGGTTGGCGAAGTTATCTTAGGAGCTACAAAATCACAGGGTGGCACCCGCGGGCACACCATTACAGTAGGCGGTGAGAGTGCCTTACCTTTTCTGCATTTTGAGGGCGAAATTCCAAACCGGCCGGTGGTAGCCTTAGAGGTAAGAGATGTGGCTCCCACAGATTGGCACGCCTGTTTTTCCGCTTATTACGGAGACGTTTTCGCAGACCCTGCCGCTTGGGCTAAAAAATGTGTGGACGAATTTGCCGCCGACCTGATTGTGCTCCATCTGGAAGGAGCCGATCCCGACGGCAAAGATGCCTCTCCTGAGGATTGTGCCAAGGTGGTTCGGAATGTGTTGGCTGCCGTAGAGTGTCCGCTGGTCGTTTTTGGCTGCGGCAAAGCGGAGAAGGATAACAAAGTGTTACCTGCTGTAGCCGAAGCGGCTGCCGGTGAGAATTTGTTGATTGGGGTTGCGGAACAAGAAAATTATAAATCGCTGACTGCTGCCTGCATGGTTCATAAGCATAATATTATTGCTCAATCTCCGATTGACATCAATATCTGCAAGCAACTCAACATTCTGATTACAGAAATGAATCTGCCGGCTAACCGAATAGTTATCGACCCCACCATTGCTGCAGTCGGGTATGGCTTGGAGTACGGCTACTCGATCATGGAGCGTGCCCGCAACGGAGCATTGCAGGGCGACAGTATGCTGGCGATGCCGATGATTGGCAACGTAGGCTACGAAGTGTGGAAAATCAAAGAAGCGAACTCCTCCATTGAGGATTTTCCCGGCTGGGGACAGCAGGAAACGCGCGGCATTCTCTGGGAAACCACTACAGCGACAGCGCTCCTGCAAGGAGGAATGAATATTCTTGTCATGCGTCATCCGAAGGCTGCTGCTTTAGTAAAAGAAAATATTGCTGAACTGATGCAAAAATCCGAGCTTGAAAATTAACTCTTTCGGGAGCTTCATTTGAAAAAAGGCAAAAAGGAGGTTAAAGATGTTTATAATCGGCGAGAGAATTAACGGTATGTTCAAGGATATCGCCCAAGCCATCCGGGACGGAGACCCGCGGCCCATTCAAGAGTGGGCTATAAAACAGGAAGCGGGCGGTGCCCGTTATCTTGATCTTAATACGGGTCCCGCCGCTAAAGACCAAGTAAAGACAATGCGCTGGCTGGTGGAAAAAACCCAAGAAGTCAGCAATCTGCCTTTAGCTTTGGACTCCACCAACTATGACGCTATCGAAGCCGGCTTGGAGATTTGCAAGCATCCCGCTATGATTAATTCCGTACCCGCCGAGTGGCCTAAAATGGAGCGCGTTTTTACCATGGCTCTCAAATATAACGCTGCCGTAATCGGTCTGGCCATGAATGAGCAGGGCATTCCCAAAGATGCCGATACCCGCGTGGCGCTGGCTATGGAATTAGTGGCTGCCGCCGACTCTTATGGAATTCCCATGGAGGATCTGTATATAGACCCGCTGGTATTGCCCTGCAACGTAGGTCAGGACCATGGCCCCGAAGTAATGCAGACATTGCGTCAGGTCAAACTGCTTGCCGACCCTGCACCTCGCACTGTGGTGGGACTTTCCAACATCTCGCAGGGAACGAAAAAACGAGAATTAATCAACCGCATTTTTGCTGCCATGGGAGTGGCAAACGGCCTAGACGCAGCAGTGGCAGACGCCTGCGACCCTGAACTGATAGAAGCCATTGCCACCGCCAGAATTATTATGAACTTAGATATTTATTGTGACAGCTATGTTGAGCTTTACCGGAAGCAACAGAAATAGAAGCAATACTACCGTAAGGGAGGAAGATCTGTTGAGTAAAATTGTTTACAATGAGTCTTCCGCTGTGACCCAGTATCCGCCCTGTCAGGGTGGCTGCCCGGTCCATACGGACGTTCAGGAGTACGTTCGACAGATTTCTGTCGGCGACTATGACAAGGCGGTGGCGGCTATTACAGCGCCTAATCCGTTGGCGTCCGTCTGCGGCATGATTTGTGCTCATCCGTGCGAAACGGAATGCCGGCGCAAAGATGTGGATGAAGCTGTTTCCATCCGCGCTCTTAAGCGATTTGCGCTGGAAAACGGAAATTGGCCGGAAGTTGAAAAAGCGGCAGTGACCCGTCCTGAAAGAGTCGCCGTAGTAGGCGGCGGTCCCGCCGGTTTAGCCGCAGCCCGGGCACTGGCGGAAGCGGGTGTGGCGGTAACCATTTTCGAGCGCTCCGCCGAAGCGGGCGGTGCGATCACTAACTTTATTCCCCATTATCGGCTGCCCATGGATTCCATGCGCAAAGACGTCTCTCGTGTCGCTGCTTTGGGCGTCGAAATTAAGACAGGGGTGGAACTTGGCAAAGATATTTCCATCGACGCCTTAGCCTCGGAGTATCAAGCTGTAGTGTTGGCATTGGGTCTGCCCACCAGCCGAAGCATTCCCATTCCCGGCTCCGATGCCAAAGATGTGCTTTTGGCGCTGCCGTTTTTAAATAGCGCCAAGTACCATAACTTTAAATTTGCTCCGGGGAGAAAAATTCTTGTCATCGGTGGCGGTAACGTAGCTATGGACGTGGCTCGTCAAGCCATACGCTGCGGTGCCGAAAGTGTTAAACTGGCATGTCTTGAGTGCGCCGGCACTATGCCTGCCTTTAAGTGGGAAATAGCTGAAGCTCTGGAAGAGGGAGTGGAGATGTTTCCTGCCTGGGGACCGAAACGGATTATGATTGACGAGGCCGGCAATATTGAAGGGATGGAAGTGCAGGAAGTCCTCTCCGTCTTTGATGAACAGAAACGTTTTAATCCCCGCTTTGGTACTAATTTAAACATCATTCCGGTTAACACTGTAATTTTCGCTATTGGGCAAGGCAATGATAACTTGTCTTACCTGACAGAATCCGGGATTGAGTTGACTGAGCGAGGTATTTTAAAATATGATCTGCGTACGATGCAGACCACAAGACCCGGTGTGTTTGCCTGCGGTGAGTTGGTTTTCGGGCCAGGCTCTGCGGTGAAAGCAATGTCCAGCGGTCAAAAAGCGGCTCTGGCCGTACAATACTTCTTAGATAAATTACCCTTTGACGCTAATTTGGCTGACCGTTATGATGTGCTTGGCATGCTTTCTGCCGCTACGGCAGAAAAGGTGAAGCGCAGCCCGCGGCTTGCTGTGCCGTTCCTTGACGAACACACTCGTGCGCAGCATAACGAACATGTGGAGATTGGCTATGATGAGCGGCAAGCGCTTTGTGAAAGCCGCCGCTGTATGGACTGCGCAGCCGGGGCGGAATGTATCGAGCAAATTTGTGCCGTTTGCCTGACCTGCTTGCGCACCTGCCCTTACGGCGTGCCTACGATTAATGAAGACGGAATTTTCACTATTCGCAACGAAGAGTGTCAGGCTTGCGGTCTTTGCGTTGGCATTTGCCCTGCGCGGGCAATTCGCTTCCGGAATAACTATGTCGAGCACGCGCTCGAGCAGTTGGATGATGCCTTAAAACAAGCCAAAAGCAACGGCAATCCGGCCACAGTTGTCTTTTGCTGCAGCTACGGCGCTTTTGCGGAGCGTAATTTCCAAAAGTATCTCAGTAACGGCAAACCGCAAAACTTGGCAGTCGTTCGTGTTCCTTGTGTGGCGAAAGTGGAGGTGCAAAACATTCTGGAGGCTTTTGCGCTTGGTGCGGAAGGCGTTTTTCTGGCCGGCTGCGAGCAGGAGGAAGAATGCACTTATCTTGATGCGGCCAAATGGGCAGCCAAACGGGCCGGCCGTGCTCAGGAAATCTTGGCAGAGCTTGGGCTGGAAAAAGAGCGCATTGAATATCTGAGTCTTACACCCGCCGAAGTTAGGGACTTTGCTCCGGTTGCTGAAAGGTTTCTGACTAAGGTTGATTCCTTGCTCAATGGTCAGGGGGGTGCAGAATAATGATTGTGGCTGAACGTAAACCTTTATCTGAAATTATTAAAGCAGTAGCGCCATTTGAGAAGGTGCTTGTCCTTGGTTGCGGCGAATGTGTCACCGTCTGTATGGCGGGCGGCGACAAGGAAGTTAAAGAAACTGCTGCCGCCATGGCAATCGCCCGTAAAAAAGCCGGGAAAACGCTCGTTGTGAAAACCCAGACGGTTGAACGCCAGTGTGAATTTGAATATCTGGAATCGGTTCGCAAGCTGGTGGAAGAAGCTGACGTAGTCGTATCTTTGGCCTGCGGGGTGGGGATTCAGACTATGAACATGCATTATGCCGAAGTGCAGACGCTCCCCGGTGTGAACACTACTTTTATGGGCTTGCCCCTCCGGCAGGGAGTTTGGGTAGAAAACTGTCTGGGCTGCGGCAACTGTGTTCTGGAAGAAACGGTGGGGATTTGCCCCATAGCGCGCTGTTCCAAAAGTATGCTTAACGGTCCTTGCGGCGGTTCTCAGGATGGCAAGTGTGAGGTCAGTAAGGAAACGGAATGCGGCTGGCATCTGATTGTGGAACGGATGATGAAGTTTGATAAATTGTCTGCTCTTTCGGAAGTTAAACCTCCTAAAGATTGGGCAACGTCCCATTCCGGTGGACCGAGAAAAATGGTCAGGGAGGATGTGAAGCTGTAATGAGTATGAGCAATTTGCAAAGAGTGTTTGCCAGCGGAGCGTTTGCCGTTACCGGAGAACTTGGTCCTCCCAAAAGCGCCGAACGGAAGAAGATTGAGCATCACGCCCATTTACTGAAAGAATGTGTGGACGCCGTTAACTTAACAGATAATCAGACGGCTATCGTCCGCACATCAAGCATTGCCTGCGGCAGAATCCTGATTGAAGAAGGACTGGATCCCGTAATCCAGATTACCTGCCGCGATCGCAATCGTATCGCCATCCAGTCTGATGTCTTAGGCGCGGTGGCGCTTGGCATGAAGAATGTCCTCTGTCTGCAGGGAGACCATGCCAACTTTGGCAACGAACCCAGCGCCAAGAATGTTAATGATCTGGATTCCATGAACTTGATTCAGTCATTGCGGAGGATGCGTGACGAGCAGCTTTTTATTGGCGGCGAAAAACTCGAGGCTCCAATCGATCTCTTTATTGGCGCGGTGGAGAATCCCTTTGCCGATCCGTTTGAGTATCGCGCTTATCGTTTGGCAAAAAAAGTGGAAGCAGGTGCCGACTTTATTCAGACGCAGGCGATTTTTGATATGGATCGCTTTGAGCTTTGGATGGAGAAAGTGCGTCAGCTTGGCATTCACAAAAAAGTACCGATCATGGCCGGCGTCATTCCCATCAAGTCTTTGGGGGCCGCACGTTATATGAAAAATAATGTTTCAGGCATGATTGTCCCTGATGAAATCATTGACAGGATTAAAGCTGCCGAAAACAAGAAAGAGGAAGGGGTTAAGCTCTGCGTTGAGATGATTAAGCATCTCAAAACTGTGGAAGGAGTGGCCGGGGTACACATTATGGCTGTGGCCTGGGAAGAAATTGTCCCTGAAATTACGGAGAGAGCCGGACTTCTGCCGCGCCCCAAATTTGATTAAACTTTTTGTGAAGGGCCTGATGAAAATCAGGCTCTCACTTTTATCACAGCCAGAAAATTATATCAAAACGGAGCGTTTTTTTGGACACAGATCCCCTCTCCCTCTGGTTTTGGACATAGATCCCCTCTCCCTCAGGGAGAGGGTTAGGGTGAGGGCAGGGTGAGTAGTAATAATTTTCAGGGTAGGTTGGTGTTGCCCTTCACTGTGCTTATGGGGATTACCCGTAGGGGCGGGTTTGAAACCCGCCCTTTCTAACAGAATGAGCGCGTAGCTTTGCATACTCACCCAACTGCTTCGCTCGCACGTTTTTGGGTGGCAGGGGGACAGGTGATTTGTCCCACTTGTCCACGCGACCACCCCGCCCTTGCGGGCACCCCTCCAAGGGAGGGGAATTTTTGTAGCAGGAAATTAGATAGTTTCCGATGTAATGAGTGGTTGCTGGGGTGGCATCCCTTTCGGGCGGGTTTAAAACCCGCCCCTACAAAATCAATGGGATAAAGTGCATTTAAACGGCAGCAGGAATTTATTGTTTAAGTGAGGAATTATGTTGGCAGATAAAATGTGCAAAAGGATGATTAGTGATGATCAGTACTTTTTTTGCAGAGAATCTTGTTTTGCTGAGGATCATTTATACAAACCTGTTTTTTTTTATGGGTTTTGCCATTTTCATGAAATTAAATCGCGGCAGTGAACTGAAAATCGCCAAGTGGCTGTGGTTATTGGCTTTATATGCTATCTCTTTTGGTTTGTATATTCTTGTGCTTATTATTCTGCAGCTTAGAGAACCGTATTTAGCTGAGCAGGCATTATTTGCGTTGCGTAGTCTCTCGCTTGGTTTAATTGCCTTTGCTTTTATGATGATTTTTTGGCTGGGTATCCGTCTTGTGCTTGAAATCTACCCCATCAAGGCGCTCTACTGGGGAGGATTGTCAATGAGTGTTGCCTGGACGCTATCGGCAATCATTTTTCTTCTTTTCAGCAAAGAGGGATTGTATATTGCACTGATGGATAATCTTTCCCGTTATGTTTTCGCCTTGCCGGGCATGTTTTTGTCCGGCTATGGGTTAATGCTTCATGTGAAGGAAGTTGAAAGGTATAAAGTCCCAGCGCTGGTTAAAAATATCAAGGGACTGGCGTACATGTTTTTTGTCGGTGTTTTTTTGGTGGGGATGATTGCAAATCAGCCGGTATTGTGGCCGGCACGTATTTTAAACGTCGAAACTTTTTTTAATGCGGTCGGTTTGCCGATAATTTTTTTCCGCTCCATTCATTTGGTTTTTATGACTTATTTTGTGATAAAAATTGTGAGTGTTTTTGAGCTGGAGAGAGAACATCGTTTAGAGGAGGCTCTTAGGAGGCAAGTGTTGGCAGAAGAGCGGGATCGGATTGCGAGAGAACTGCATGATGGGATTATTCAGTCTATTTACGGCGTCGGTTTAAAATTGCAACAGTTTTCAATTTTACGGGAGAAGAAAATTGCTGAAGCCGACAAGCAAATGGAGATGGCCAAGAAAGAATTGAACCAGATTATCCAAGATATCCGCGCCTATATTGAAGAACTTCAGTTTGATGAATATAAGTGCGTTTCATTAAAGGAAGCAATGACGCAGATGGTGAGCGAATTCAGAGAAAATGCGATGATGGATGTCGAGTTTTCTGTTCAGGGGAAACAAGGGGGCGTACTTAATGTCTTGCAAGTAAATCATATTTTGCAAATTATGCGGGAATTGCTCTCGAACGCCGCGAAGCATTCTCGCGCCTCTAAAGTGCGGATTAAGGCAATATTTGGTGAACAAGAGTTAATTGTTCATGTCAGTGATGACGGCATAGGTTTTGAACCGGATAAAGTGAAAAATATGGAACATCCGGGTGGCAAACGTGGGCTGGAAAATATTTTCCACCGCGTGATGATTTTGCAGGGGAAAAGTATGTTTTATTCTGCACCACGCCAAGGCACACATTTTGAGTTTACATTCCCATACAGTAAAGTCAGTTATTTGCAATCCGTCTTCGTAGAAGACCCTAAATATTTCGAGGCAGATGTCCCGGGAGAGCAGAAAGGGGGTAAATAGCGTGATTAGAGTCTTGGTTGTTGATGACCATGCAGTCGTAAGGATGGGTCTAAAAACTTTGCTTGAACTGTATGATAATTTTACTGTGGTAGGAGAGGCTGAAAGCGGGGAAGAGGCGGTGGAGTTAGCCCGGCGGGAAAAGCCGTCTGTAGTTATTATGGATATTCGTTTGCCGGGAATGAGCGGCATTGAAGCATGCCGGGAAATCAGAGCAGAGTTTCCTGAGATTAAGGTTATTATGCTTACTTCTTATGCTGATGATGAAGCCGTCTATGCTTCCATCATGGCGGGTGCCTCCGGTTATCTGCTAAAACAGGTAGGAAACGACAAGCTGCTTGATGCTATCGAACGTGTGGCGCGGGGTGAATCATTGCTTGATCCCGGTATTGCCGCAAGAGCACTTAGCCGGATGAAAGCAGTCGCCGCGGAAAAAGAAAATGAGGCAAAGCTGACTGAAACTGAAAGAAAAATATTGCAACGCATCGCAGAAGGGCATACTAATCAGCAGATTGCCGGCCAGCTCTTTTTGGCGGAAAAAACTGTGCGCAATTATGTTTCCAAGATATTTGCCAAACTGAATCTGGCTAATCGGGCTGCGGCTGCGGCCTATGTCGCTCAGCGCAAATCAAGCTTTAGCAAAAAGGAATGACAGCGCCTTGCTTGCTTGTCGGAAACAAGAAATGAAAATGCAAAAAGAAAAACTGTTTCAAAAAAGGAAATTTACCGGAGTTGCTGAATAATGTAATAAGTGTTATATAGTCATAATAAGGTGGTGAAGAACATGAAAGAAGCTAAGAGTAAAACTGCGGCAAGCGGGAAAAAGGTGGCTAATGTGGTACCCTTTGAGCAGGACGCCAGGTTTTATCTGCAAAAAGGCATGTTCTATTACCAAAAAAATCGCTCTGACAAAGCTTTACGTTTTTTTCGAAAAGCGGTGAGCGTTGAGCCAAAGAATCCATTTACCCATTACAATCTTGCCTGTGTTCTAAGTAAACTAGGCCGTCTTAAAGAGGCAAACAAGATTTTTCTGCATATTGTCAGCGAGCTTGATGGTATGATGGCGGACTGTTATTTTCTGCTGGCCATTAATTACGGAATGCTGGAAGATTTGGATAAATCAAGGGAGTATTTAATGCGCTACTTGCAGGAGGAGCCTGAGGGGGAGATGTCCGCAGAGGCCATAGAGCTGTTGACAAGCATTGATGAGGATTTTGCTTTTACCGGTTTTCCGGCCTATTCCGAGCGTGATCTGGCGCTGGAGAAAGTTTTGCAAGCAGGAAGGGCGGAGGAATTAAACAGATTATACAGCAGCAGTCAAGGCTTTCGCAGAGCGCTAAGTAATCGTCTATACCATGGTTCAGACCAGTTTAAAGAGGATATTATCCGTTTTTACGGAGCCATGAACGGACTGGGAGCAGAGCAGACATTGCGGGAGTTTGTTAAAAACCCGTGGATCAAGGAACGTTTTCGTCAATTGGCTTTGCTTGAGTTAAAGGGCATGGAAGGCTGCAATAAAGTGCAGATTTTTGTTAACGGTGAGCGGCAAGAACTGGATCTGGAGAATTATCAAAACGAAAAACCTGCTTGGCGCAAAGAGTGGCAGCAAGTGCTGGATTGCACAATGAAAAATATGCGGAGAAGTGATTGTTACGCAGAGGGTTTTTTTGTTGATGTGCAAGCTATCTGGTCCGATTTTATCAATACTGTTTACCCGCAGACTCCCCGTATTGTAAAAACAGCTACATGGGCGGCTGCTTTGGAATACAGTTTGGCGCGCTTCCATTTTTTGAATATTACCCAGAAGGAGCTTGCTGAGGAGTATGGAGTGTCTGTGACAAGCATTTCTGATAAGTACCAGAAAATCAACGAGATTCTACAGATAGACGAAAAAGGACATAGAAATATGTTGGATTATCTAAAAAGTGAGTATGATTGACTTTTGCGGCACAAACGAGTAATCAAGAGCGTATAATACAAAAATCCTCCTTACATAGCAGCTAAGGAGGTGTTTTTTTGCTGTTAAAAGATGTTTTGCAGGTTGCTGCCTTTGTGCCAAGTTATGCAGACGGATCGGGCCAAGGGTTGGAAATATATTTTCGTGACGGCACCGTTGGTTGGCAGGGCGTAAGTCTGCATTCATATATTCGCCGCATGGCCCGTGTTTTTACAGTAAATGTGCAGGAAGCGCGCCAAAAATATGCGCCGCTGGTGGGGCAGAAAAATTTAATTCCTTTGGTTTTTGAGCCATTTCTTGTTTATGTGCCTATAAAAGTAAAAACTCCTCTGATAAAAGGTGACCCGGCATATGGTTATTTTCGCTTGCGCTCCGTGCTGCAAGTGGCTGTGACACCCGGACTTTGCACGCTTCATTTGGAAGGAGGGCAACAAATTGCTGTTATTCAAGCCGCGCGCACAGTCCGTACTCGCTTGCGCTCCGCCCGCAAGCTGGAAGCGCACGCGCTCGAGCAGCTTTGTCAAGTAATGGAGAGCGAGTCCTGTGCTATGTTTTTGTGCAAAAAATTACACGGCGTTCATACGCAGCAGTAGGGATGTAAGAGCGTCCCTCACCATCCAAACGCTCTTCCCATTTTCTTTTGCCAATGATTAGCGGCACACCGGCAGGAAAAACAGCGCTTAGCTGGAATAGTAGCAAGAGAAAAAGAAAAAAGGGGTGCCGGAGATGGAGCTGCGCAATCTAACGGAGAAGTTAGTCTGGCAACGACTGGATGAAGTATTAAAAGAGCAGGGAGCCGAGTATTGTGCCTGTGAGCAGTGCCGACTGGATATTGCCGCGCTTTCTCTTAATCAATTGCCGCCGCGCTATGTAGTCACGCAGCGCGGCGAGACATTTTCCAAAGCTGATATCCTGGAAATTCAGCGTTATGTGGACGTAGTCGCCGCAGTCACAAAAGCTGTAAATATGGTAAAAAGAAAGCCTCACCATGACAGCAAGCTTTAGCTGACAAAATCGTCAAATCCTGGTATAATAAAATTAACGTGACTGCTGATAAAACTTGCATGAGAGAAGGGTACTCTTCTTTGTGAAGAAGAGTACAAGGCGGAAGGCAGGTGGGAGATATGAATCATTTTGGCGGCAAGGGCATTAAGTTGTTGGCTGCTTTTACTATCCCCGTGCTGGGAATGATTTTTTATCTGTTTAGTATCGGCGCATTAATGAACATTACTATGCTGCATTGGTTGTTTGCTCTGTTGGCTGCCACAGCCATAGCGCTTTTTATGGGCAATTTAGTAGACAGATTTTCCCGATCTGCGGCTGATGCACAGGAACAGAATTTACAGTTAAAATCTCTTTTTGCGGCAAGTGAACTTTTTGCTTTTTCCTTGAATCCTCAGGAGGTATTAAACCAGAGTCTTGATATTATTCGAGAGACTCTTGGCTTTGACTTTGCCGATATCTGGCTTTTGGAAGGGGAGAACAGCCTGCGCCTGGCCGCCAGTAATTTGCCGCCTATTTTCGGGGTTTCAGACACCTATCCGGCAGATCGCTGTCTGCCCGGTCTTGCTCTCTCAAGCGGCGAAGGAGTCTTTATCGAAGAGCCGCAGACAGATAAGCGGATTGAGGACAAGGCTTGGCTTAACCAGCTTAAATATCGTTCTGCGGCTGCTCTTCCCCTGATTCACCAGGGAGAAAAGCTGGGCGTGTTAATAGTGGGCAGCTTGAAAAAGTATAAGTTTACAGCTGAGCGGCGTGAGTTGCTGCAGACTTTTGTGAACCAGTTGTCATTGCATATCAAAAACGCCATGCTTTACCGGGAAGTACAGCAGCAGGCAATTCTTGACGAAGTAACAGGTTTGTATAACCATCGTCATCTTAACGAGTATTTGGATAAAGAAGTAAAACGGGTTGACAGGGAAGGCGGGCATGTCAGTCTGTTGATGCTGGATTTGAATTATTTTAAAGATTATAATGATCTGTATGGACACCCGGCCGGAGACATGCTTCTTAGAGAGTTTGGCGAAGTGTTGCGTGATTCGGTCCGGGAAACAGATGTGGCAGTACGCTATGGCGGAGATGAATTTGCGGTTATTCTGCCGCAAACAGATGTTTTGGGGGCGGCGCAGTTGTCTGCCCGTGTGCTTGAACAGCTTAGCAAACACCGTTTCCCTGGTTTTGAAAAGATTGCCGGCGGGGCTTTGACTGTTTCTGTGGGCAGTTCCACTTATCCCGAACCGGCTAAAAGCAAAGTCGAACTGATAAGACTTGCTGATCAACAGTTGTATAGAATGAAAGAAGTAAGTCGAGAGGCGAGAAAGATTTCATCCTGAGCAAAAAATGCTAAAACAGAAATAAGCTCAACCGGCTGAAACTCCGGAAGGGTTTATTTTAGCATAGGAAATTATATCGTTCAGGGAAGCTACGATCCTATGCGTTGGGGTTTGTAAGGGGCGTGCCCCTTACTCTTGCGGGGTGCTCAGGGCCGGCAGGCCCGCCGAAGGGGCGGCAGCCCCTAGCGGAATAAAAAAGACGCGTCAGTTGAAAGAAAACGCGAAGCGTCTTTTTTATTTGTGATGTAACGGCATAATTTAACTGCTTTGCGCCCAAACTTAAAGGGGAGCTTTAAAGAGAGGGCGATAATTATGACTGTTTCTTCCTTTACATATACCTATACATTGCAACATATTTTATTGCTGAAACTGTTGTCCACCTTCACATTCTGCCGTCCCCGTACTATTCATAACTTTTTTTTTCTGGCCACTCTCAGTTGTCCGGCGGCTGAACGGACCGGTCATCGATATGAATTTTATAAAGGTTCATCTGCCGTCTACAGCTTCGAGCTGCAAAGCATTCTGGCAGATCTCAAGAAGGGCGGCATGATCTGCCTGCAGCGCATGGCACTTACCCGGGAGGGGCGTGAGTATTATTATCAGTTAGCATCGCTTTTGCGCTATGAACAGTTTTCTGCTCACTGCATGAAATTGGCTTTGCGTTATCAAGATAATCTCTGGCGTGTCAATCATGAGGTGATGTTCCACCCGCTTTTTCGCAAAGGAAAGACCGGCAGAAAAATTATTATGCCGTTAATTTAAGCTGAGGACTCCAGAAAATCCGGGAAAAAAAAGGAATCCTGTCTCAAGATGGCGAACAATTAGGCAATCTTTAGCTAACCCGGAGGAAATTATGAAATATGAAAAGGCCTATCTTGACTCCTTGCTTGAGTTTAGCAAAAAAGATCCGGCGTTGATGGCCGAATTAGCCGGCGGCGTATGTTTGGACGGGAACCTGATTGAAATAGCTTACTTGGGGCAGCTTTGCCGTGTGACGCACCCCGGCGGGATAATTCAGCCTTCTGTCTGGCCGGAGCTGCGTCATGAGGAGCAAATTCTCACCCTACAGTATCTGGCCGGGGCAAGCGGCCTGCCATGCAGGTCAAGCTGGCTCTCTTTTCTTGATTTGCCGGGAGGTCCACATCATTTTGTGCCTTTTCAATGTGAAGCAATTTTCCCGCTGGCAAAAGCGTTTGCCGATCAACCGGATTCTTTCTTGCCTGCGGCAAAAACACTGGGCGGTGTGCAGACTGACTTAGGAGATGTGGCTGTTGTCCTGCCAGTATTCCCCCGCTTGCCGCTCGCGCTGCTGCTTTGGAGAGGGGACGACGAGTTTCCTGCGGCGGCAAATATCTTGTTTGACTCTGTGTCGCAAACCTATTTGCCTACCGCTTCCTTATATGTGTTGGGCATTGAGGCTGCAAGGCGGTTGATTGCTGCCGCTGCTGCGGAAGGGAGGTCTTGATGAAAGGCAGAAGTCTTTTAAGCACGGCAAACTTGAGTTGTACAGAGCTGAGCAATTTGCTCTCACTCGCTGAAAAATATTGTAGCGTTAATAATAATTCTAGGCTATTGCCCCACACTCTTTTGCGCGGCAAGATGATTGCGCCGCTTTTTTTTGAAGCCAGCACGCGCACAAAAGTTTCATTTGAGCGGGCAGCGAGGAATCTGGGAGCCGATTTGATCGATTTGCAGATTGGCGCAAGCAGCATAATTAAAGGTGAAAGCGTGCTGGAGACGGCGAGAACTTTACAGGCTATGGCGATAGATGCATTGATTGTCCGTCATGCTTCATCCGGTCTGCCGGCATTTCTGGCAGAAAATCTTCACATTCCGGTGATTAATGCCGGTGACGGCTGGCATGAGCACCCAACTCAGGCACTGCTTGATCTGCTGACCATTTTTCAAGAATTTAGATCTTTCGCGGGACTTAATGTATTGTTTCTGGGGGATATCCGTCACAGCCGGGTGGCCCGTTCCAATCTATTTGCCATGCGAACCTTGGGAATTAGTGTTCGCATGGCAGGCCCTCCCACATTGGTACCGCCTGAGATGAAGGCACTGGGAGCGGAAATTGTTACAGATATTGACCGGGCGGTAGCTGAGGCTGATGTGGTTTATCTGCTGCGAATTCAGTGGGAAAGACAACAAAGCGGTTTTGTTTCTTCCCTGTCGGAATACTCCAAGTTTTACGGTATGGGCGAGGAACGCTTGTCATTAATGCAAAGTCACGCTATTTTGCTTCATCCCGGACCGGCTAACGTGGGGGTGGAGCTATCTGCCGCCGCCTACGCATGGCCGCGTTCTCGGATTGAAGCACAGGTAAATAATGGCGTTGCGGCAAGAATGGCTGTTTTGCACCAGATCTTGGCTGATGACTAGTTATGACGGGGGGAAAAGAATGGAGCAGTTAATCAGAGGGGGAACGGTTCTGGACCCCAGTCAAAATATTAACGGCCGCTTTGATATTTTGATTAGCAACGGTCAGATTGCCGCGATTGCTGCGGATATACCTGCGGCAGGCTGCCTGGTGCTTGATGCGGCGGATAAAATAGTGATTCCTGGTTTGATTGATTTGCATACGCATCTGCGGGAGCCGGGGGGAGAAGCGAAAGAAACTGTTGAAACAGGAAGTCTGGCCGCTGCTGCCGGCGGGTTTACAGGTATCACGGCTATGCCAAACACGAACCCGGTTTTGGACGACCCCAGGAAGATTTCCGAAATGCTTGCCTTGGCTGCCAAGTCAAGTCATGTGCGTGTCTGGCCTGTCGGCACGGTGACTAAAGGTTCGGCGGGAAAGGAATTGGCGGAGCTTGCCTTGATGCATCGGGCGGGTGCCCGCGCTTTTACAGATGACGGGCGAGGTGTGGCAGATGCATTCTTGACAAGAAACGCGATGCTTTACTGCCAAGCCTTAGGTGTGCCGTTTTTTGAGCATTGTGAAGATGATTCTCTGGCGGGCAAGGGTCAACTGCATGAAGGAGTTGTTTCCGCAAAACTGGGTCTGCCGGGGATTACAAAGAGCGCAGAAACCGTCATGTTGGCTCGCGACTTAATCTTGGCTAAGGAAACAGGCTGCCGCCTGCATATCATGCATCTTTCCTGCCAAGAAAGTGCGGAAATGATTTGCTGTGCCAAAGCAGCCGGCGTATCAGTCACTGCCGAAGTTACCCCTCATCATTTACTCTTAACTGAGGCGGCGGCCGACGGCTATAATACAAATGCAAAGATGAAACCTCCTTTGCGTGCCGCCGAGGATACTGCCGCTCTCTGCAAGGCTCTTGCCGATGGCACGATTGATGCGGTGGCAACCGACCATGCGCCGCACACGGAAATTGAGAAATCGGGCGACTTTAATTCTGCACCTTTTGGAATAGTCGGCTTAGAGACCGCTTTCCCTCTGCTCTATACTCACTTGGTAAAAACCGGACGGCTTAGTCTTATGCAACTTGTAGAGAGAATGTCTACTCGTCCGGCGGCTATTCTGGGAGTACCGGGCGGAACGCTTCGGCCGGGCGCAGCCGCTGACTTGGTAATTATTGACACGACTGCGTCATGGGTAATTGACCGCCATGCTTTTTTCTCGAAGGGAAAAAATAGCCCGTTTCATGGTTGGTCTGTTTACGGAGTGCCTGCGCTTACCATGGTGGGCGGACGCATTGTAATGAAAAACAGCCGTGTCGGCTAGTCAGAGGGCAGAAGATGTCAAAAATGCATATGCTTGAGATAATAAAACAGGAAACGGTCGCACCGGGGTATCAGCGCCTCACGCTGGCGGGCGAAATCAACGCTTTGGCGGGTCAGTTTGTGCAGGTGCGGGTTTCTGCGACGTATGACCCATTTTTGCGCCGTCCTATCAGTATTCATGACGCTGCAGAGGACAGGCTTGTTTTGCTCTATCGCACTGCAGGCCGCGGCACAGCGCTTTTGGCAGCTAAAAAAGCAGGCGAAACATTGGATTTGCTCGGCCCGTTAGGCAACGGATTCCCTCTTACCGACCAAAAGCAGGTTGTGGTGGTGGCGGGGGGGATTGGTGCCGCGCCGCTCTATTATCTGTTGCGCACTTTAAAAAAAGCCGGCAAACAGGTATCTTTTGTTTATGGAGCGCGCAATAAAACTGAGTTGCTCCTGCGGGAAGAATACAGGGAATTGGCGGCAAATTATAGCGAGGCCACCGACGACGGTTCCGCCGGCAGCCGTGCCTTGGTTACTGATTTGGCTGCTCCGATTATAGCCGGCTTGGATGCTGCCGTTTACGCCTGTGGTCCGTTGCCCATGTTAAGGGAAGTAGCTCGCCTGGCAGATTGTTTTGACAGAAGTTGTTTTGTTTCGTTGGAGGCGCAGTTGGCTTGCGGCGTGGGAGCTTGTCTTGGTTGCGTTGTGCCTGTAAAGGGGAGCGAAAAATATAGGCGAGTTTGTGTTGATGGGCCGGTCTTTGCTGCCGGGGAGGTGTTTTTTTGCTGATACCGGATTTGACAGTCAAAATTGCCGGTGTTTCCTTAGCTAATCCGGTGATGCCCGCTTCAGGTTGCTTTGGCTACGGTGAAGAGTATGTCCCATATTTCGATTTGCGTCGTTTGGGCGCTGTGGTAGTCAAGGGAACTACAGCAGAAGCTTGTGCGGGGAATCCTCCGCCGCGCTTGGCGGAAACCACGGGCGGAATGTTAAACGCTATTGGCCTGCAAAACCCCGGAGCTGCGGCAGCCAGAGAAAAAATTATTGCGCTGCAGCAGTGGTCTGTACCGGTAATCGTTAATGTGTCCGGCCACAGTGCAGCTCAGTATCGCGCTGTTATCGAGCTGCTCGATGATTTGACTGTGGTGGCAGCCTATGAAATCAATATTTCTTGCCCCAATGTGAAAGCCGGAGGTATGGCGTTCGGTACCGATCCGTTGGTGGTCGCCGCTTTGGTGCGGGAATTGCGGGGGGCAACAAAAAAACCGTTAATTATTAAGCTTTCCCCTAATGTCACCGACGTTACGGTGATTGCCCGGGCAGCCGCAGAGGGAGGGGCTGATGCGCTCTCCTTAATCAATACATTGCTAGGCATGGCGATAGATGTCGAGCGGCGGCGACCGATACTAGCCAACCTGACCGGTGGTTTGTCCGGCCCTGCCATCAAACCGGTGGCGCTGCGTATGGTTTGGCAGGTGACCGAGGCAGTGGAGATTCCGGTGATCGGTATGGGTGGCATTGCCGGCGCCAGGGATGCTATCGAGTTTCTCATGGCAGGAGCCAGTGCAGTGGCCATTGGCGCAGCCAATTTTACAAATCCGCTTGTTTGTCCGGAAACGGTGGAAGGAATCAGCGCTTATCTGAAAGAGAACGGCTTTGCTTCGGTTAAGGAAATTGTCGGGTTGGCAAAAAAGAAATGATAGAAAACAGGAGTTGAATCCGGGTGCGGGAAAAAATAATTGTGGCGCTGGATGTGGAGACAGAGCAAGAAGCGCTTTCGCTGACGGCAACACTGGGAAGCTACGTAGGCGCCTTTAAAGTCGGCTTGCAACTCTATAACAACGGCGGACCGGCGATGGTAAAAAAACTGGCCGACAGCGGCATTAAAATATTTCTTGACTTAAAGTTTCATGATATCCCTAATACGACTGCCCGCGCTGCGGAAGCTGTAGTGGGTCTGGGTGCTTTCATGTTCAACGTTCATGCTGCCGGCGGCAAGAAAATGATGGCTGATACGGCTGCGGCAGCAAAGAAACGAGCCGAGAAACTTGGTGTTGCCGCGCCTTTGCTGCTTGGCGTGACAGTGCTTACATCTATGTCGTCAGAGGAAATGCGAGAAGAAATCGGTGTTTCCCGACCACTGGAGGAACAGGTTGCCTCTCTTGCTCGGCTTTGCCTTGATGCAGGCTTGGATGGTGTTGTTGCTGCCGCTGGGGAAATTCCGTATATTCGCGCAGTTTGCGGGAATAATTTTTTGATTGTTACGCCGGGTATCAGGCCTGCCTGGGCTGCAGGCAATGATCAGAGCCGAGTTGCAACACCCAAAGAGGCTTTGCGGCTGGGCGCCGATTACTTAGTGATTGGGCGGCCGCTTACTGCCGCTAGCCATCCGCTGGAAGCTGTCAAGCGGCTGTTATTAGAACTGGAGGGTTAAAATGTTGACGAAAAATCGAGTACTGGAGATTTTTCAAGAAACGGGTGTGCTGTTGGAAGGACATTTTCTGCTCACTTCGGGACGCCACAGCAACGCCTATTTGCAGTGTGCCCGTGTTTTTCAGCACCCGCAATATGCGGAGGAACTATGCGGCGCCTTGGCGGAAGCGTTTAAAACGGCTAATGTTGATTTATGTATAGGTCCGGCTCTTGGCGGGGTGGTGATAGCCTATGAAACTGCCCGAGCCTTGGGCAAGCGCGGATTATTTGCCGAGCGGGATAAAGAGGGAACGATGGCGCTGCGCCGGGGCTTTGTGATTCAGCCCGGTGAGCGGGTGCTCGTCCTTGAGGATGTGGTGACGACCGGCGGCTCGGTTAAAGAAGTGCTGGAACTGGTCGGCAGTATGGGCGGCAATGTGGTGGGTGTGGGGACGATTGTCGATCGCAGCGGCGGCAGCGCAGATTTTGGTGTGCCATATTCTTCGCTCATTCGCTTAGATGTAGTCTCCTATCATGCCGCAGACTGCCCCCTTTGCAAAGAAGGAATCCCTGCCGTTAAACCAGGCAGCCGTAAATAGCGGAGAGATTTTCTGCCCGAAGTTTCTGCAACCGTCTTTTTTCCTTATTTAACTATTGCTTGTAGTAGATGTGAGCAGTATAATAGAGACAGGAACAAGGAGGTGGCGAAGTGAAATCTATGGATTTTAAGCCGGGGCAGAATGGTCTAAATAAAGTGCTCGGCAGCCTGGAGAGCGAAGTTATGGATATTATCTGGCGCAAAGGCTGTGAGGTCTGCGTGAGAGATGTTTTTGAAGAGCTGTCGTCTCGACGTGAAATTGCCTATACCACTGTGATGACAATTATGGCGCGTCTTTCAGATAAAAAGATTCTCCGCAAACGCAAGAATGGCAATGTGGCTTTCTATGAGCCTGCTTTAAGCCGGGATGAATTCACAGTAAACGTAGTCGGCAGCGTGGTAGATAGTTTGCTGGAAGATTTTGCGGAGGCGACCATGTCGCATTTTCTTTCCCGTGTTGGTCGCCATGACCGGGAGACAATAGCTAAACTGGAGAGATTATTGGCAGAGCACAAGGAAGGTGGCACAGATGAGGGCAACTGACCTGCACTCATTCTTTATCTATGTTTTCTTTGGCTATTTTTTTATTTTCCCCGCTCTCTGCATTGCGCTTAAACTTTTTAATATCAAACATCCAAAACAGCGCAAGAGCCTCTATTTAATGGTACTTATTGCTCCTTTTGCCGGTTTTGCCCTTTACCATACTGTGTTGGAAAAAAGATGCCAGACAGGATTACTGCCTGGGGGTCTTTTCTGGGTTTATTTTGAGGCGCTTTGCAACATCGGCAAAGCGGCGATTAGTTTTTTAGCGCCGCTCTTGGTTTTGCTCATAATTGTTGGTCTGCTGAAAGCTTTGGCCGGCAGTATCTATCTTTGGCGGACGCAGGCTTCTTCTCTGGAGCCTACTAAAGAAGAGCGGCATCGTGTAGAGTCAATTATCCGAAACTGCTGCCGCCGGTGGCGGATAGCTGTGCCGAGGCTGATCTTTACCGGTCAAAGGGGATTTGCCGCTTTTGCGGCTGGATTTTATCGTCCGGTGGTCGTAGTGAATACATTTATCTTGCCGCAGCTTACCGATGCTGAATTGGCGGGAGTTTTGACTCATGAATTGGTTCATATCCGGCGCAAAGATATGCTGATTGGCTGGTTGCTGCATTTACTGCGCGACATGATGATTTTTACTCCTTTTAGTACTATTTTGCTCGACAGGTACATGTTGGAGCGGGAGAGACTCTGTGATTTGGAGACTGCGGAATTGTTAGGCAGTCAGCGTCAGTATGCGGCTACACTGCTTAAAGTGTGGCGCCTGTTGCTTGACCGGCAACAGCTCCGTCCCGGGTTTTTTGCAAACTTCACAGGGAGAGAGCGTGAGATGGAGCAGCGGGTTACGGCTCTTTTGGCAGGAAATGAGCAAAAAGCTGCGTTGCCTGGTTATTTGTTCTCAATGCTCAATTCCTCCATGTTTGTCATGACCATTCTCTTTTTGGGTCTGATTTGCTAAGCTGTTATTTCGATAGAGATGTGTCCTCGTTGCATGTAATCCTTCTCATTTTTGCCCTCACCCTAACCCTCTCCCAGAGGGAGAGGGGATTAAGCACGGCCTCTCCCAGAGGGAGAGGGGATTGAGCACGGCCTCTCCCAGAGGGAGAGGGGAATTGTTGGCTTTCTCCCCTCTCCCCCTTCAGGGGGAGAGGGCTAGGGTGAGGGGGCTTGAGGAGAGCGTTAAGTAGGAGCGGATGATAGAAGGATGAAATAAAGTTGATTGACCGCAAATTAGCTATTGTATTTCCTCAGCCGCTGCCGTATAATAAAATCATCTACTACAATGGTTAGTAGAAAATAAGTAAAAAATTCAGGGGGGCTATTTGTGACTAAGAAGAGAGCGATTGGGAAAAAAGAGCAGTTTGTTCAGCCGGATAAAAGTAAGTTGCCGCTGATTGCCGGGATTGTGGTTATCCTCCTGGCGCTTGGATTTGTCTATTCTCAATTTGTTGGTAATGATACTCAGGCTGAAGTGGTATATTTTGGGGAACCGGTGACGGCGGAGCGTTCATATGTAGGACGTTTTATTTCCATGACGGCGATAGAACCGTTGATTGAAGGCGGTCAGATCAAGTTTCCACTCGCTGATTTAGAGCGTTACAGCATCGTTTCTTTCAGCGCGGAAAATGACCAGGGGACGCTAGTGCCGCTAATGGCTTATCTTACTCCTACCGGACGGCTATTTGTCGGCAGCAGCATGTGTGAGCCATGCCGCGGTCAAACTTTTTCCTTGGCCGGTGAAACGCTTGTGTGTGATGCATGCCGGACCACTTATACTATTGAGGATCACCAATTTATTTCGGGTGCGGTGGTCTGCGGCTCTTATCCGCCGGTTAATATGAATGGCAGAGTAGCAGACGGGATGGTCGTTATTGACTTGCAGGAAGTGCTTAACTGGCGGATTCGTGCGCTCTAAAAAACAGAAAGAAAAGAGAGGCGGATAGTTATGACAAAGGAAATTTACCAAGAAGAGGAATTAGTCGGCACAACGGCAAAAAGGGGCGGCGGCAGTTTTAAGGATTACCTTTTAATCACTCTAATTGCTTTGGTAGCGATGATGGGCATTAACAATTACATCGACGCCCGCGCCGGCTCCGGCGCAGGTGGTTGCGGCGGGTGCGGTGTCGCAAGCGGAGCTGCGTCCAGCCTCACAGAAGAGGAATTGGTACGGATTGGGCTGGAATTCTATGCGGAGAACAGCGGCGATACGGAAATAGCTGATGTGCAGGCGAGGGTTCGGGATTTTGGCTGTCACCAGGAGATTTATATTTACAAAGGCGGAAGAAGAGTGATGCGGATAGGCTATGCTTCCGGTCAACTCTTCCGGATGTCCTGACGGTTTCGCAGGGGATGGGGGTGAATAGATGAATCTATTGCAGATTGCCGCTAACAACCTGAAACGACGCAGAATGAAAATGCTCTTTCTGACTTTAGGTCTGGTGGTGGGGGTTGCTACCGTAGTCGCTCTCATGAGTATAGTCCAAGCCATGCGTCTGGAGTTGGGTGACAGAATTGACGAGTTTGGTGCCAACGCTGTGATTGTGCCGCGTTCCGAAGGGGTTGAATTAAGCTTTGGCGACACAGTAGTATCTGATGTGATCTTTGATGTGCAGGAATTGACGATGGCTGACCTGCCTAAGATTCGCCAGTCAGTAGTCGCGGAATACATTAATATTGTTTCTCCTAAGCTGGTTGGCGCTGTTAAGGCTGACGGGCAAAACGCGCTGATTGTGGGCGTGGAAGCAAAACAAGAGTTTACCCAGAAGCCTTGGTTTTCTCTGCGTGAACAGGCAGGCGTGCCGGCCGGAGGCAAGGTGGGCGATTTGGCTCTATTGGATGTGCCTGAAGACGGCGTGATTTTAGGCTCTTCGGCGGCGCAGCACCTGGAGAAAAGGGTGGGCGACACGCTGGTCATTAATGAGCGTACTTTTTCTGTATTTGGCATCCTAAATGAGCTTGGTGCTGAGGAAGATGGTTTGATTTATGCCGACTTAGCCGCTGTGCAAGGACTTTTGGGCCGTCCGGGTCAATTGTCGATGATTGAGGTTTCTGCTTGGTGCAATTTCTGTCCTATTGAAGAAGTTGTGGCGGGACTTTCCGCAGCTTTGCCTAACGGCAGGGTTATTGCTCTGAGGCAAGCCGCCATGTTTCGCTATCAGACTATTGATCAGTTTTCAGCTTTTGGTTTTGCGCTCTCCGGAGTAGTTTTGTTGATTGCGGCGCTGGTGGTTTTGACAACCATGCTTTCCTCTGTTAACGAACGAACACGCGAAATTGGAATTTTTAGAGCTATCGGCTTCCGTCGGGTTCATGTGATGGAAATTATCTTCCTGGAGGCGGCAATAGTAAGCGCAATGGGAGGCTTGGCAGGATATATTTTGGGCAGCGCCGTAGCTCAGGTGGCCGGGCCGTTTTTGGCTCAGATTCAAGGAGACGTTCCTCTGCGGACCGAGCTGATTCTGCCTGCTGTTTTGTTGTCCGCCGTGTTGGCTGTTCTCGCGAGCGCTTACCCGGCAGTAAAAGCTGCTCAGCTTGACCCGGCTGAGGCACTGCGCTACATTTGAGCGAACAAAGTAAAGGAGGAAAGAGGATGGCTGAAGTTATGATTGCAATGAAGAACCTGACAAAAGTATATAAATCGATGGGCGATGAAGTACAAGCGCTGCGTGGCGTAAGCTTGAATATTGACAAGGGAGAATCGGTGGCTGTGATGGGTCAATCCGGTTCGGGTAAGAGTACGCTGCTTTCCATTCTTGGCGCACTTAATCCGCCGACATCCGGCAGTGTGGAGGTTGACGGGATTGACGTCTACGCCCTTTCGCAGGAAAAGCGCGCCGATTTTCGGCGGGAATACTTGGGTTTTGTCTTTCAACAGTTTCAGTTAATCCCATATTTAACGGCTCTCGAAAATGTAATGCTCCCTTTGACGACCGTCAAAAAGTCTAATAAAGAAAAGCGTGAAATGGCGGGAAGCGTTCTTTGCCGGGTGGGGTTGGCCGGAAAAATGAACAGGCTGCCAAATCAGTTGTCGGGCGGTGAGCAGGAGCGGGTGGCTATCGCCCGGGCGATTGTTAATGAGCCTCCTGTGTTGCTTGCCGACGAGCCGACAGGCAGCCTGGATACAAAAACAGGTGATGAAATTATGGCATTGTTTCAGCGTCTGAATGAAGACGGGCTGACGGTGCTGATGGTGACTCACAATCCGGAGAACACTCGCTATATGAGCCGCACGATTATTATGAAGGACGGCCGGCTGTGTACGGACAAAGCGGAGCTTTTACAATTGGTTTCTGCCGGCAAACGGTAACGGAGGGATATAATGCAACTTTATCATATTGCCTTAAATAACATCAGGCGACGCAAGGCAAAAATGCTCTTTGTGCTGTTAGGTTTGCTGATAGGGATAGCGACTATGGTTTCTGTCTACGGCGTTGTGGAAGCTATGAGAACGGAAATGACCAGACAGGTGGCTAAATTCGGCGCCAATGTAATTATTATGCCGGATGCGGGAGAGCTAACCTTTTCTTACGGAGGCATCACATTGCCGGCAGTGCTCTTTGATGTCGAACAGTTGAGCGGCGAGGATGTGGCTGCCATTGAAAATATCCCTTCACGCGAAGTAATTCGCGCGGTGGCGCCAAAATTATTGGGTCTGGCCACCGCAGGCGGCGGACATCCGGGCGATGCCGAAGGGCAGAACGTAGTGGTGGTAGGCGTAAATCCGCAGCAGGAATTTATGGTGAAGCCTTGGTTGCGCTTGCGCAGTGAGGAGGAAATGTATAGCGAAAGCGGAAACAACACTGAGGGGACCGAGCCCGCAGCAGAAAAAGAAATGGATTTTGCGATGCTGGATCTAGCGCGGGAGGATCTAAGCCGCTTAGTGTTAAGCGATGAGCAAATTTTGGTCGGTTCAAATCTAGCCGCTGCTTTGGGTGTAATGGAGGGTGACTTGTTGACGCTCTCGGGGCGGGAATTTCAAGTGTTTGCCGTTCTTAAAGATAGTGGTTCTGCCGAAGATGAGCAGATTCTCTTAAATCTTAGCGCAGCTCAGGCACTTTTGGGACGCCCTGATCAAGTGACATTGATTGAAATGGCAGCAGATTATAGCTTAGGTTCCGAGGAAGTGCTGCTTGCCGAACTGCAAGAGGCGCTGCCCAACGTGGAAGTCACCAGTCTGCGTCAGGAAGCTCTTCGTCGGGATGAAATGATTACCAGGCTGGTAAGGTTCGGGACATCGGTATCGGTACTGATTCTCTTTGTGGGGATGCTGGTGGTGGGGCTTACCATGTCCGGAGCCGTTCGGGAACGAACCCGCGAAATCGGCATTTTTCGCGCCATTGGTTTCCGCAAAGCAGATGTGGTAAAAATTATTTTACTGGAAGGTCTCATAGTCAGTCTGTTTGGCGGGATGTTAGGATACTTTGCGGGGATGGCTGTGGCTTACTACGCCGGACCGCTGCTGGCCGATATGTCTATTCAGGTGCCATGGAGGCTTGATTTGTTTGGCTTGTCCGTTTTGCTTGCTATCCTGATTAGCCTTTTAGCAGGTATTATCCCGGCTCGGCAGGCAGTAAAGCTTGATCCGGCAGAAGCGCTGCGTTTTATCTAGCAGCGCTTTTTTTAGCAGCGTGCCCAGATAAGCACGTGTTATCTTGCCGGTGCAAGTCCGGTTGGGGTAAGTGCCAAGACGCCCCATAGCTAGGATACCTATGTAGGGAGAAATCCGTGCGTAGAAGCGTATCGACAGAAGTACCTGTCAGAGACAGGGCGAGCAAGTTGCCAGACCGCAACATTAAGTGAATCCTGCCGCGTCGACAAAAAGGCCTCGCAAGGGGGAAAAGGAGAAGTCGAGCCTCGTGCTAATGGGCGAAGACCATGGAAGGTGCAAAGAGCTTGGAAGCAGCACCGAAGAATCTCTCGGCGTAAAGGGAACGGTATGGTAACAAAGATAAGGCAGTGAACTGGGGAGACCCTCCCCTGCACAAGGAAGACTTGTAAAGTGGAAACCTATAAGCCTAAAAGGTGAAGTGGTTTTT
>JAGXRV010000093.1 GCA_018335695.1 Clostridium sp. | reverse complement strand
AAGAAACAATTGCGATGATCGCACGTTTGGCGGGTTATTTTACCTGTTTTGCGATGAAGTAAGAGATATGGATTTAAAGAGAGCCCTTCAACATCTCATGGTATTTATCCTTACCATTTTAGATAAAAAGCCCAAAGGCGAAAAAGCTTCTATTCTGTGTCAACTAAACAATTGGATTAGCGGTTTCCCCAATTACATCAAGGGTTTACTGGCTAATTTGAACTGCGAAAGTTGAGTTATTTACAATGATAGGATAGAGATTCGGACGCCTGGCATTCTCCCGAATACTGTTACTGTAGAGGCGTTGCCATATGGTGTACATGTATTACGTAATCCTACAATTTATAGTACATTTTTACGTTTAGGCCTAGTTACAGATGCTGGCAGCGGTATTCCCAGAGTTGTTCGTTTAGTTAAGGAGTATACAGGAAAAGATATTATAATGCGACTCGAAGCTAATGAATTTATTACTATCTTGATCCGTACTTAATTCTTTTTTTATTACTACCTACAAAGGGAAGGGAAAATATGAGAATCCTTCACACATCCGACTGGCATCTGGGCAGAAATCTTGAGCAGTTTAGTCGAATTGAAGAGCAGCGGGAGTTTATTGACTGCCTGTGCAAATTGGTGAAAGAAAGAAGTATTGATTTGGTGTTGGTTGCTGGAGATATTTATGATACGTATAATCCCTCTGCTGCGGCGGAGGAACTTTTTTATGATGCAATTGACAGGTTAAGCGGAAAGGGAAAAAGAGCTGTTATAGTTATTGCGGGTAATCATGATAGTCCGGAGCGTCTTTGTGCGGCAAGTCCATTGGCATATAAAAACGGTACGATATTGCTGGGTTATCCGAAGAGTGATGCGGGTGTATACAAGACTGATAGTGGAAGCATGAGTATTGTTGAGTCCGGACCGGGTTGGCTGGAGTTGTCTGTTCCGGGTTGTAAAGAACATGCTGTGATTATTACCCTTCCTTTTCCATCCGAAGCTCGTCTGGAGGAGGTATTGGCCAAAAACGCGGATGAGGGTGCTATTCAGAAAGCATATAGTGAAAAAATAGGAAGCATTTTTGCTTTACTAAGTCAGAAATTCAGAGATGATACTGTGAATATAGGAGTAGGGCACCTTTTCTTAAGGGGAGGAAAGGAGTCGGAATCCGAGAGGACGCTGCAGATAGGGGGGGCATTAACGGTTGATCCTAGTGTGCTGCCTGCTGGCGCTCACTATATTGCATTAGGGCATTTGCATCGGCCGCAGGAAGTAAAAAATGCGCCTTGTCCAGTGTTTTATTCCGGTTCACCGTTGGCTTACAGTTTTTCAGAAGCAGATTACAGTAAGGCTGTATTTATTATCGATGTTGTTCCAGGGAAAAAGGCAGAGATAGAACCAGTATATCTTGATTGCGGCAAGCCGCTTAGGAGGTGGGTTGCTGAGCAGGGAATCGGACAGGCTCTTGAGTGGTGTGAAGAAGGCAGGGATAAAAATGCCTGGATTGATCTGGAGATAGCTACCGACCGGGTTTTGACGCTGGAAGAACAGAAACGCCTTAAAACGTTGCATCCAGGCATTATTAATATTAGACCCAGGCTTAAAACTGATATTGTGGAAGTTCTTAGTCCTGGCAGCAGGGAAAACAGGAAGATTGACGAGTTATTTAGAGATTATTACAAGTATCGGATGGACCGAGAAATTTCTGATGAATTAATGAAAGCATTTATTGAGGTTATTAATGAGGAAGAAGAGGAACTGGATGATATTTTAGTGGAGGTGCTCTAGATGAGGCCGAAACTTCTTGAAATCGAAGGATTGCAAAGTTTTAGGGGAAGTCAGAAGATTAATTTTGATAGTTTGAGTGAAACCGGTCTATTTGGAATTTTTGGCCCTACTGGTAGTGGAAAATCAACCATACTCGATGCTATTACTTTTGTGTTATATGGCAAGGTTAAAAGAGCTGAGAGAGGTACAAAAGGCATTATTAATACAAACCATAATACCGTAAGGGTTTCTTTTACTTTTGAGCTTTTGAAAAACAACAGCAGAAAAACTTACAGAGTGGAGAGGACCTACCAACGGAAAAAAGATTCGCAGGGTTCATGCGAGCCTAAAATTGCCAGGCTTATAGAAATAACTGAGGTTGGCGAGATCCCTGTATGTGACAAGGCAACTGAGGTTAGCAACAGTATTGAAGAGTTATTGGGGTTGAACCATGATGACTTTACACGGGCAGTGGTTCTCCCTCAGAATAGTTTTCAGGAATTTTTAATGCTTGACAACGCGAAGAAACGTGAGATGCTGGAAAGAATTTTTTACCTTGAAGAGTATGGGAATAATCTGAACGAGAAGCTGTCAAGGAAGATTTCCATGTTAAAAAGCAGATTGGACAAGGTAAGCGGAGCTCTGTTGGCTTACGAGGATGCTTCAGCTGAAGCCCTTGAGGAGGCACATCAGGCCTTTGAAGATGCGATAGTTAAGAAAAAACAGGTAGAAAAAGATTTTAAACAATTGGAAGCTCAGTATAATGAAGCAAACGAAGTTTGGCAACTGGTGCAAAACCTCAAACTAGTTAATGAACGTGAAGAGCAACACCTGGCAAATAAAGAAGACATTAATGACAAAAGAAGTAAGCTTGAGAAAGCCTTGAAGGCAGATGGTCTGTTGGATTTAATAAACAGAGTATTAGAGTTGTCCAAAAAGTTGTCCGAGACAGAAAGACAGTTAGACGACATTGTTAACCAGCTGCCTGCCGTCGAGGCTAGCTTGGATGAAAGCCGCAATTCTTTTAATAGGCTTAAGAATGAGTCGGAGTTGGAAAAACCAAAACTTATAGAGTTCAGAGCAAGGTTAATGGACGCGCTTGATCTGAGTGGAGAACTTAGTAATCTGGATATTGCTCTTAATCGACTGCTTACAGAGACAGCTGAGTTGAAAGGAAGTATTGAGGATAAGAAAAAAACAATATCTGAAGAGACTGGCCAAGTTCAAGCTGTAGAGCAAAAAATTCAATTGTTGAAATGTGATATCGGATCGTTAAAAACCGATCCTGAGTATAGAGATAGAATTCAGGAAGGTGTAAAGCTAGAGAATGATGTAGAGTCAATACGCAGCAATTTGTCTGAATTAAACAAAAGAGCGGAGTTATTGAACAAAGATATTAGTAGTCATGAAGAAAGATCTGCGGAGATTGCAAAAAAAGTTGAAAGTACGAAACAGGCTGCTGGGATTTTAGACATACAAAGGAAAGAGTATGAAGACCTGAAGCCGGAAGATCGAAATGCAGTTATGAAGTATCAAGAAGAGCTTCATAAGTGGCTGACAATCTTTGATATTCTTCAATTTAAACAAGCTGAAGTAGATAGTGTGCGAACAAAGCTTCTTAAGATGGAAGCATTATTGACGAACAATAAAGGACAATTAGAAGGAGAGGAACGTACTAAGCTTAAGGTTGTAGCTCTGTACGAAGAATGCTTATCCAACAGGGAATCTGCTGTTAGGGTGATGGAGACATATACCGCGTACACACTGGCTAAAGATTTAAAAGAGGGTGAGCCCTGCCCGGTGTGTGGATCTGAGCATCATCCCCAACCTGCACTTTTAACTGAAGGAACCGAGTTAGCTCTGCTGAAACAGCAATTGGAAAATGCTGATAAAGAATTAAAGACGGCCGAGAGTGTTTTAAGAGATGCGGAAAGAAAATGCTTGGTTACATCAGAGCAAATACGAAATGTGGATGAACAAGTCAGGCAGTTTTCGAAAGAACTCATAGAAAAGGCGAATGATTTTAGTGATACGGGCAGTAAACTTCCAGAAGAGTTAAGAGGTTTGGAATTAAACGAGTTAAGCACTAAATTTAAGCAGATGCAAAAGGCTTGTGAAGAAAAGCTCCAAGCAATTAATGATTGGGAGCAGAAGCTGGAAGATGTTAGACGTAGTATTGAGCACAATAATAAACAACTGTCAGCATTGCAAATAGAAGAAAACGGCGTATTAACCGAGCTTAACGTTAACCGGGTAAACAGGAACCAGCTTGAGAACAGCATAAATGAGGCAACTAAGTCATTTGAGCAAATGTTGGAAGAATATCAGCTGTTTTTGAATAATTACCAAATTAACAGTGCAAGTGAGGAATTAATAAGGCTTGCGGAAAATGACCGAAAAGTAAACCAACTACAAAAAGAAATAGAGCAGGCTGAGTTGCTGCTTATCCAAAAGCGGATATATCTTGAACAGCTGAAAACAGAGCTGGGGGAGTTAGCTAATAAAAATACTAATGTGGAAGCTGAAGCAAGAAATATTAATAACAAAAAAGGTGAAAAAGCACTAAAAATAAAAGCATTGGTAGGTACTACGAACATAGAAGACGAACTTGTACGCATCGACAATAAGCTTACTGAATATTCGGTTCAAGAGGAGCAATATCTGAGTGCCCTAAAACACTTGGAAAATCAACATAACGAGCTAATCACGCAAAAAACTTCTCTAGAAAATCAAAGGAGTATATACGCTGACAACCTCTCAAAAGAGCGAGAAATATTAGACGATGCAATATTTGCAAAAGGGTTTGCAGACAGTGAAGAGGTTAAAAAAGCTATTCTTCAAAAGGACGAGCAGCAAGCCCTTAGTTCAGAAATCAGTGAATACGATAGGATCGAAAGAGTAATCTTGGCAGAAAAAGAAATGGTAGAAAAAAAGCTGAGTTCCAGGATGATTGAAGAAGAAGAATGGAACCTAATTAGCAGTTCTTTTAAAGAAAAAACTATATGTAAAGAAGAGTGCGCATCGAAGGTGGAAGTAGCAAAGAATTCCTACAACACACTAAAGAGTAAACACGATAAATGGTTAAAACTGAATGAAAAATATAAAGAGCTGAGCCACAAACACGGGTTGTTTGATCAGATTAATAAGCTGTTACGAGCCGAGCGAGGAAAAGATAACAGTTTTATTGATTACATTGCAGAGGAAAGGCTGCGGTATGTTGCAATAAAGGCATCAGATACACTTGGGATGATCACAAAGCACAAATACGCTCTGGAGTTAGATTCAGACATTGGATTCATAATAAGGGATAATGCAAACGGTGGGGTGCATAGAATGGTTAATTCATTGTCAGGGGGAGAAACTTTCCTGACATCATTGTCTCTTGCACTGGCTTTAACGGAACAGATACAGCTAAAAGGCCAGAGTCCTTTGGAATTCTTCTTTCTTGATGAGGGGTTTGGCACATTGGATAATAGCCTGCTGGATACTGTTATAGAATCCCTTGAACGTTTGAGTAAGAAGGAAAGAGTGATAGGATTAATAAGTCATGTGCCTGAACTTAGAAATAGGATTGAGAGAAGACTCATCGTTGAACCACCTTCATACCATGGTGAGGGCAGTAGAGTTAGGATTGAAAAGGCATAAAGGAGGGTAGGATTTCTTGATAAAAAATATAGCAAGAATTAAGGGTTGCGGAATATTTAACGACTATAAGCGAGATGCAGAGCTTAGTAATTTTCAGAGATATAACATTATTTATGGCTGGAACGGCAGTGGCAAAAGCACACTAGCGAAGATTTTTAGAGCAATGGAAAAGCAAACAATGCCGAATAGACTTGAAGCAGCACAATTTGAGATTAATTTGAATGATAATCAGGTTATTAATAACAGCAATCTCAGTCAGTTTCCCTATAAAATCTTTGTTTTTAACCAAGACTTTGTTCAGGAAAATATAAACTGGGATGAAACTGTCAAAAGCATACTTCTGATTTCAGAAGAAAAAATTGAAGAACGCAAAAAGTTGGATTTCTTAAAACTAGAGAAACATGAGACAATTGAAAAAATCGCAAAGCTGAATGAGAAAACCAGAAGAAATCTTGATGAACAAAGTAAGTTTCTAACTGATGCAGCTAAGAGAATTAAAGAAAACTTCAGGCTTTTGGATCCCACGGATAGAGAATATACAAGCTATAACAAGGTAAAGCTGGAGAATTATATTAAGAAAAATAATACTAAACTTAGACAGGAAGGCAGTCAGTTAAGTGAAATCAAACTTAAGCAATTAACGCAATCTGTGCAGTCAGATATTAAAGCTAAAGTTGAATTAATGTTTCAGCCAATTGATTATGATAAAATTATGGGGATAAGGCAAAGGGTATTGAAGCTGTTGTCAACCGATGTTATTACAAAAAGCATAGAGAGATTAAAGGATAATCCAGATATATCCAAATGGGTTGAAGACGGGCTAGAAATTAGGATTAAGCACAAATCTGATACCTGTGAGTTCTGTGGCAGTAAAATAACTGAGAAAAGGTTAGAACAACTAAAGGATCATTTTAATGATAGCTATAAGGAGCTAAAGCAGAAATTAAACACTGCAAAAGAGTGGTTACAAGCGAACTTTGTATTTTCTATTGACCTGCCTGAAAAAAATCACCTATATGAAGAGTTTTACGAAAAGTATGTTGAATACTCAACAAGTTTAAAAGGTATTGTTGCTGAGATTAATGCGACAATAGCTGAGAACTGGATTCCTGCAATTGAAATGAAACAACAAAACCCCTTTGGTAAAATTGACGAAATTCATGTTATCGACAAGAGCATTGTTAATGCTTTTAATGAGCAATTATCCAAACTAGTTTTGGTAGTTAATGACAATAATGAGAAAAGCGTAAACTTTGATAAAGAAGTAAAAAACGCGAAGAAAAAGCTTGAGTTGCATTATTGTTGTGAAGCAGTTAATGACTTCAATTATTTCAACAAAATAAGTGAAAATGAGCAGATAGAACTAAACAAAAAAAGACTGATTCAAGACGAGAAAAAATTGGCTGGAGAACTTCTAGACCTAGAAAAAAAACTTTCAAACGAAATTCTTGGTGCAACACAGTTTAATGATAATTTGAGCAAATTTTTAGGTCATAGAGAGATAGCCCTTGAATTTGATGAGGTTCACAAAGGGTATAAGATTATACGGAATTCTTCCAAGCAAAAAGCTTTTAATTTAAGTGAGGGAGAGAAAACAGCGATAGCTTTTGTCTATTTTATAACCAAGTTAAAGGAGCACGACAATTCAATTGAAGATTCTATTATAGTTATTGATGATCCGGTATCTAGTCTTGATGCAAATCATTTGTATCACGCGTATTCGTATTTAAAGTGTGAGTGTGAAAGTCCATATCAAATGTTTATTCTCACACATAACTTTGGATTTTTTAGTTTGGTCAGAGATTGGTTGCTTAGAAAAAATAAAAAAAATGTAAATACTCATATATATTCAATTGAAGTTATTCCAGGTGAGATACGAATGGCTGAAATCAGAAATGCCAGCGCTGCATTAACTAATTATCAATCCGAATATCATTATCTATTTCATAAGCTGTACAAATATCGGGAACAAAGCAGGTTGAACTTAGATGAGGCCTTTCTTGTTGCTAACTTGTCAAGGAAGCTATTAGAAGGTTTCCTAGGTTTTAAATTTCCAAAACACAGGAATGACTTTGGCCAGCTTTTTGATGTGGCAATAAAAGATAAAACTAAAAGGGAAAAACTATACAGATTTATTAACAAATACTCTCACGGAAAAGCTGCCGGAATTGAAGATAATTCTATCGATAACCTGCTAGGCGAAAGTCAAAATGTTGTTCAAGAAATATTAAAGGTTATTGAAGAACTTGATGAAATACATTATCAAGAGATGGAAGATTTAATAGTTTCCTTATGATATGTAAAGGACTCTGCTCTTTAAACATCTATTCAGTAGGTTAGGGATGGCATACAAAGCGGATTGCAGCAGATTCGGGCATATGCCACAACTATTTTTGAGATGACTTGTTGTGACAAGGTATTCGTTGAAAGTGAAGATGATTGAGGGTGCAAAATATATTTTTGCAGGGGAGGGAGGAGATTGCGGAAAAGAGGAGAAGAATTACTGAAACGTATGTTCGGGCCTGATGCTGTATTCCGGGATGGGCAGTGGGAGGCTATTGAGTGTGTGTTAAAGAGGGAGCGTACGCTGGTGGTGCAGCGGACGGGGTGGGGGAAGAGTGTTGTTTACTTTCTGGCCACCAAGCTTTTAAGTGAACAGGGTGCGGGAGTAACGGTACTTATCAGTCCGTTGCTGTCTTTGATGAGGAACCAGATTGAAGCCGCCAGCAGAATTGATATTAAGGCTGAATCGATAAACAGTACGAATGAAGACGAGTGGGATCGGGTAGAAATTATGCTGAGGCGCGGGGAATGCGATGTGTTGCTGGTTTCCCCGGAGCGGCTTGCCAATCAGCGTTTTCTGTCAGGAGTATTGCCAGCGATCAGGGACGGTATCGGCTTGTTTGTAGTGGATGAAGCTCATTGCATATCGGACTGGGGGCATGACTTCAGGCCGGATTACAGAAGGATTGTAAGGATCATCAATAGTATGCCGCCGAATATGCCGGTAATGGCCACAACTGCTACGGCGAATGACCGTGTTGTTCAGGATGTGGAGGAGCAGCTTGGAAGGAATATAAGGGTTTTAAGAGGGCCTCTTACACGAGAGTCGTTGCAGTTGCAGGTGATTAAGCTCGCCGACCAGGCGGAGAGGTTGGCCTGGCTTGCTGAGAATATTCCTAAGATGGATGGTTCGGGGATCATTTACTGTCTTACTGTTGCTGATTGCGGCAGGGTTGCGCAATGGTTAAGGCAGAACGGGATAGATGCGTTAGAATATAACGGTAAACTTGACAAAGAGTTGCGGCCTGTGCGGGAACAGATGCTTTTACATAATCAGGTTAAGGTATTGGTTGCGACGGTTGCTCTGGGTATGGGGTTTGACAAACCTGACCTGGGATTTGTCATTCATTATCAACGGCCGGGTTCGCTTGTAGAATATTATCAGCAGATAGGACGGGCAGGACGGGCTCTGGAGAATGCCTACGCTATTCTTCTAAACGGCAGGGAAGATGATGAAATTCAGGAGTATTTCATTACATCTGCATTTCCCGGTACGAATGAGATGAGAAGAGTTTTGTCTTTGATTGAAGACTCGGATAGGGGTTTAAACAAGACCCAGATACAGCAAAGGTATAATATTTCGAACGGCAGACGGGACAATTGCCTGAAGATGCTGGAAATAGACGGGGCTATTGTTAATCATGGCGGGATGTTTACCCGTACAGTTAACCCGTGGAAGCCTGATACAGCGCGCAGTGAAGGTGTAACGGCCTTGAGAAGGCATGAGTTGAAGAATATTCAGGAGTATGTGGAAACAAAACAATGCCTGATGAAGTATATCTCACTGGAATTAAGCGATCCTTTTGCGGCTGAATGCGGACGGTGCGCAAACTGTAACGGACGGGAATTTTTCCCTGTTGAAGTTGGCAGGGAGAAAGTCCTGGCGGCTATTGAATATCTTTGGGGAGATTACTTAACTGTTGAGCCATGGAAACAATGGCCGAACGGTTGGACCGGCAGTGAAAAAGGGCGTATCAAAGAAGGTTTGTTAAACCAGGAGGGCAGAGTGCTCTGCGCGTATGGGGATGCAGGGTGGGGAAGGACAGTAATTAGGGGTAAGTATGAGGATGGGTATTTCAGTGAGGAATTAGTTGAAGCATCGGTTAACTTAATTCGCGACAAATGGAGAACGGAGCCTGCCCTGAAGTGGGTAACGGCAGTACCTTCACTACGGCGCCCGGATCTTGTACCGGACTTTGCCAGACGTCTGGCCAGAGGCCTTGGCCTTGAATACCGTCAGGTGTTATACAAGATTAAAGATAACCCTGAGCAAAAAACAATGAGGAACAGCTTTCAGCAGGCGAGCAATATTCATGATGCTTTTGAGGTGAGGGGAGAGTGCTTGCCCGAGCCGGTGTTGCTTGTTGAGAGAGCGTAAATAATTTTGTGTAAATGGGAAATACTACCATAAAAGGAGTTGACCATTTATGCAAAATGAAAGACAAAAATTGATCCGTGAGTTAGCCAAAGAATGTACCTCGGTAGAAGACGTCCATGAGAAACTGCGTGACCTGTTCAAAGACACGGTGCAGGAAATTTTCGAAGCGGAGATAGACGATCATCTCGGTTATTCAAAAAATGACAATACCGGCGATAATACCGGTAACAGTAGAAATGGGTATTACCCAAAGACGGTGAAATCTAGATTTGGCGAATCAGAAGTGCAAGTTC
>JAGXRV010000092.1 GCA_018335695.1 Clostridium sp. | reverse complement strand
CCATGCATCCGCATCTTCCATCCCATAGAAGCTAATCCATTTATCTAAAATGTTTGCAGCCAACGTTGGGTCTAGAGTCTTCGCCATAAAAACACATCCTTTGTCCTTTACTTAGTGATGATAATTTACTTCACCAAATAATATAGCCTAATCTACCGCCATTGTACAGACGGGATTAGGCTAATGTCGGAGAATATCTGATTTTTTGCCGCCACCAACTGTGACGTAAATGGCTGGTTTTGCTGACAAATTGCTCGGCTGAAAACAATATCGGCCGGAAGAGCTTGTGTTAAATCAAAAGAAATCATTTAAAGATCTGATTAAAGAAGAGTACCGGCAAATTCTCTGGGATAAATGGCAGGAAGTGATTAAAGAGAAAACTATTTTTCAGGATGAATATCAGATTATTACCGCAGACGGAAGGCAAAAGTGGGTATGGGAGCGGGGAAGGGGTATTTACACTGAGGATGGAAATAGTCTGATCGCTTTAGAAGGCTATATAACTGATATTTCAGAAATGAAGGAGAAGCAGAAGCGGATCGAATTTTTGAGCTACCATGACCATCTGACAGGATTATACAATAGAAGATTCTTTGAAGAGGAACTTCGGCGGCTGGATACCGCAAGAAATCTTCCCTTGACAGTTGTAATGGCTGATGTAAACGGTTTAAAATTAATAAATGATGCGTTTGGACACACAGCAGGCGACTTATTGCTCGCGACGGTAGCTAAAATCTTGAAGCGTGAGGCTCGCGCCGATGATATTATTGCGCGGATGGGGGGAGACGAATTTTTACTTTTGCTTCCCAAAACAGATTCTTCCGCCGCCAAAAAAATGACTAAACGGATAAAAGCTGTAACTGATGAGCAAAAAGTGATGTATCTCGATGTTTCCGTTTCTTTTGGCTGGGCAACAAAGGAGAGAACGGAAACAGATATTAACGAAATTATAAAAATGGCTGAAGATTTTATGTACCAGAAGAAGCTCTTTGAAAGTGCCAGCAGGAGAAGCGACGCCGTCAAATCAATTTTAAATACTTTGCATCTTAAAAGTCTCCGGGAAGAAGAGCATTCCAAGAGAGTAAGCAAGCTGTGTGAAGCTGTGGGCAAGGCTTATGATCTAAGCGAAGAAGAGATTAAGGAGTTTGGGGCTGCGGGAGAACTGCATGATATCGGCAAAATTATTATAGATGAGGTCATTTTGAATAAAGCGGATAAATTAACTGTTGCTGAATGGGAAGTTATCAAGCGTCATCCTGAGGCAGGTTTAAGGCTCTTAACTTCAGCTTTGGAGTTTCAGACAATCGCTGAATATGCCTTTGCACACCATGAGCGCTGGGATGGCAGCGGGTATCCCAGAGGGTTAAAAGGGGAGGAAATATTATGGGAAGCTAGGGTAATGGCTGTAGCTGACGCGTATGACGCCATGACCTGTGAGCGTCCATATCGGCCTGCTCTGAGCGAAGAAGAAGCCGTAAATGAAATCAAATCTAATGCAGGCACACAGTTTGACCCTATTATCGCAAAAGTATTTGTGGAAAAGGTTTTAGGCAAAAAATGGTGAATATTTGTTCAAATAGCCTACAACTGAATATATAATAATCTGGAGTTAAGTTTGTAAGCGCTGCCAAAAAACGAAGGGGGAAGTTGTTTGTCCGTTATTGTGGATGTCCAAGACCTGACAAAGCGCTACGGCAGCTTATTAGCTGTAGACAAGGTGAATTTTGCTATCGAGCAGGGGGAGATTTTTGGATTTCTGGGACCAAACGGTGCCGGTAAAACTACTTGTTTAGAAATGATGGAAGGTTTAAGAAAGCCGGACGGCGGAAAAGTTTTACTTAAAGGCGTTTCAGTCTGGCCGGATCCGGGGAAAGTCAAAAAACTGATTGGCGTCCAACTGCAGAGTACTTCTTTCTATGAAGAACTGACAGTAAAGGAAATTATGATTCTTTTTGCGTCACTTTACGGCAGAAGGCTGTCCGGTAAGCAACTGGACAGTCTTCTGGGCATGGCTGGTCTTGAAGAAAAGCGTAATGCATATACAAACTCGCTTTCCGGCGGTCAAAAACAGCGGCTGGCAATTATTACAGCACTTGTTAACGAGCCGGAAATTATTTTTCTTGACGAACCGACTACCGGTCTTGATCCGCAAGCTCGCAGGCGGAGCTGGGAAATTATTCGGGAATTGCAAAGTAAAGGGAAGACGATAATTTTGACTACTCATTACATGGAAGAAGCTGAAAATCTTTGTGAAAGGGTAGCCATTATAGACCAAGGTAAGATTGTGGCAATTGATCAGCCACAAAAGTTAATCGACCAATTAGACAAGAAATCAAAAATTTCATTCACAGGAAGCCGCCCGTTGGATAATTTGTTTCTTGCTCAGTTTGGTGCCGAAGCAGGTCGGTTTAATTCCGATGACGGGTATGTAGTTTTTAGCGGCGATCCGGCTCAGACAATTGGGGCATTATTGGAAAGCGCTAAGCAGGAAGGGATCGTGATTAAAAATTTGCATGTCAGTTCGCCCAGTTTAGATGATGTCTTTTTGGGGCTGACAGGGAAGGAGCTGAGGGACTAATGACTTTCTGGACGCTTTTAGTGGCTAACACACGCTTGCAGTTGCGCAACCGCAGCTCACTTTTTTGGCATTTTGCCTTCCCGTTAATCTTTATGGTTCTTTTTGGGCTTATTTTTGGCCAAGGAGCAGGCGTGCTAAAAATTGGTATGGTTACAGACAATTCTCTGCCGGCTCAGCATTTTCAGGCGGCTTTTGACGAGATTGAGGGGGTAGAGTTAACCGGAGGAGAAGAAGTTGCCCTCATGGAAGCTTTAAAAGACGGTCAAATCCATTTGCTGGTAGCGTTTCGTGCGGCAGAGGCAGGTCAACCGGTCGATGTGGAACTCTTTTATGACCAGAACGAGATGTTGGCGACCGGTACCGCAAAAAGTGTGGTCAGAGGTGTGCTTGATGGTGTGACTAAAGCTGTGTTTGCAGTTCCCGAATTGTTTAGGGTTAAAGAAACAGTAATTTCTACTGAAGTGTTGACCTTTATGAGCTTTTTATTGCCGGGGATCATCGGGATGTCAATTATGTTTTCCGCATTATTTGGCACGGCGTACCCGCTGGTTACGGAACGGGAAAAAGGCATTTTAAGGCGAGTAAGACTGACACCGGTAAAGGCGGCAGTCTTTCTCGGTGCAAAAGCAATAGGGATGACGGTCATTGCTTTTATGCAGGCTGCAATTATTATCGTTACAGGGATCAGCTTGTTTGATGTGCAAATTTTAGGGAGTCTGCCTGCGGCAGCGCTTATTGCTTTGCTGGGTGCCTTAATGATGGTGTCGCTGGGACTGCTTATAGCCGGCGTTGCAAAGCGCGTAGAGTCCGTCGATTCAATTGCAAACGCTATTGCAATGCCTATGATGTTTCTGGCAGGCACTTTTTTTGAGATTGATGCGGCGCCCGACTGGCTTCAGTCTGTTGCCCGGATCTTGCCGCTGACTCATTTGAACGGCGCGCTGCGGGATGTTTTAATCCGGGGGCAAGAACTGTCTGCCGTTTTGCCGGCGCTTTTAATTATGGTGGCTTGGGCGCTTGTCTTTATCATGGTAGCCGCTTATCTTTTCAAGTGGGAGTCGCCTAAGATTCAGGGAAATAACCGCAAAACCGGTTGACAATCTATGATTTAAAGAGCTCTAGAGGACTTCTTTTGTGTGTCTCAAGCGTGTCTGATGCAGCCTCTTTGTCTGCAGGACAAAGCTCTCCAGGCTGGCTTCAATAACCGGCGGGAAAGGGCTGCCGTCACTTTCAATGCTGAGGAAAGGCAGGCGGGGATGTTCCTTCATGATTTTACCGACAAGCTCAGGGTCAGAACAGATAGACAGTTTTTCTGTGTCGATTGTTTGCTTGATTACCGATTCTGCAATGCGCGATGGCATGCAGCCAAAGGGGCCGATTGAGATAACGCCGTCAACCTTATCGATAATCTCGGTAAGCGCGCATGCTAAGGTCAGGATGGCTTCCCCTGTCAGCCGCGGGTCGATAAATCTGGAAACGCTGTTGATTAAATGGTCTATGTCAATTAAGTGATATTCGTAAAGCCCTGAAGCCGCCAAGATTTGCTTAATTCTGCGCTCGTATTTTTTCATCAGCAAGGCTGTGCCGCGGAACTTTAAGCGCTGCGGCAGAGTATTTTTGCCGCGCATGCCGCGTGCCGCCAGATAATTGGTATAGTACACCCATTCCATGACAGGCGCCATCAGTGCCACTATGCCTTTTTCAGCCATTTGTTCCGCCAGATAGCGTTGTGAGAAACCATCCCGGCGCAGATATATTTCACCGATTAGCGCAATTTTTGGCGCTTGCTCAAGCGGTGTGTGGAGAGGAATTTTAGCAAGCAGGGAGGCTGCTTTTTTTAACGTTTGCTGCAACTCATCCCAGCTTTCATTAGCCATGGCTGTCAGCACCAGTTCTTCCGCCTGCTTAAATGTCTGCATTGCTGACTCGCGCTCTGTCGAGAGAGTGAGTACGGCAACGCGGATTTCTTCCATCACGTCCCCGATCAGCACGCCCCATAAAGCACGCTTAGTAAAGCTTGTGCCCATGCCGCCGTAGCCGTTTTGCGAGGAGAGGGACAACACCACCAGATTAGGAATTTGGTGTTTATTAATCAGCATTTTTGTTAAGACATTGTATTGAGCAAAGCGGCAGGAACCGCCGGTGGTAGGCATAAAATAAATAGTCACTTCTTCCGGCGGCCGCTGATCAAGATAGTTGAACAGGGAACCCATAGTCTGGATTAGCGGTAGGCATTCTTTGCAGGTAGAATGCTCTTTTCCTCTTTGCAGATCGGTTTCTACGGAAGGAGGCAGCGCTACGGCGTTGATACCATGGAAACGGAAGACGGCTGCCACGGCCTGAGTGGAAAAATCCCCCATCGAAGGAATAATCAGTTTTACGCGCTTATCGCTCAGACTGAAATTTTCGCCGGCAGAGGAAGTAACCAGCCATTCCCTGCCGTGTTTTGACATTTCCGCCGGCACAAAGGAAGGGTTGCCGCAGTCAAGAAAGGTATTATTTCTGTCATAGCTTTTAACAATATCCAGGAAGGCTTCGATGCGCGTGTCGATACCTGCATCGGCAGTATGGGAATCGAGTTCAAGCGTCAGCGATGGTTTTTCCGCCATAATCTCACGGAAGTAGTTAATCACAAAAGAGTCAGGCCCACAACTAAAATTTGTGACATAACAGCCAAAAAGATTCGGCTGCCGCTTTGCCGCCTTGGCCGCCTTTAAAATGCCCATGCCGGCGGCCCAGTGCATAGCAGGGATAGGTTCATCCTGGTCGTAATCCAGCATATCGTAAGGAATGACCATGACGCCACGAGAAGCAAACTTATGGGGGATACCCATATGTGCTACGCCCGAGAAAGCATTATATGAACGTCCGAAAAGCACCACTGTCGGCTGCGCCGTAGTTGCCGCCCTCTCTAATGCTGCCTTGCCGGCGGCTTTTGCGTCGGCGAGAAATTTGTTTTGCGCCTCAATGGCAGAGAGAAAAGCGGCTTTGGCTTCAGCTTTCGAAGCGCCGAGCTTGCTTCCCAGCAAAAGCATTTCCTTCTCGCTTTCCTCATAAGATTCAGGCATGTCAAGTACAGGGACAAGAAGCTCGATGCCTTCTAAGTCTGCCTGGAAAGTACGCCTTAAAACGTACGGCTCTCCCTGGATTAAGGGGCAAGTGGTACTGGGCGGGCAGCCTTTCTTGACCGGTGTGGCGCGGACATGCGGAAGCAGAATGTAATCCGGCTTTTTTGCAATCAGATTTGCCATGAAGCCGTGAGCCAACTCCACCGGGTAACAGAAAGGCGCTTTTCGGCGCTCAATGCCTTCCTCGTCAGGTTTGTCGGATAAAACAATACTGAAGCCAAGCTTGTTTAAAAAAGCATGATAAAAAGGATAGAGACTGTTTGTCATCAGTGACAGACTGATGCCGACCGTTTTTCCGTTGGGGTTGGCGGGAGACAGAGGGCGTTCAAAGAGCAATTGTTGGCGTTTTGCCACTAAATCCAAAGCGGCAGTATCATGTGTAAGCTGAATGCGCTCGTTATAATATTTGTTGCACGTGCCGCCGAAAGGATATGTTTTGTCCGCTATTTTAATACGGGCGATGGTGCATTTGCGATCGCAGCGTTCTTTGCCGCCTGCACATTCGAAAGGCTGACCATACTCAACTTCTCTTGCAGCCAATTCTTGCAGGTCGAAGTTGCCGGCAGGCAAAGAGCCGGCTTGAATTTTTTGCCATACTTCCAGCGCTACTCCGAATGCGCCCATCAGCCCCGGGTCGGGAGGAACAATAATTTCCCGTCCGGTAAGGGCAGCCATCGCCAGCGGTACCGCTTTGTTATAACAGACGCCACCCTGCATAAATATCTTGCGTCCTACTTTTCGGCTGCTTTTAACCCGGGTGATATAGTTCAGGCAGATGGCATAGACCAGACCGGCGGCGATGTCCTCGTTCTTAATGCCCTCCTGGATTGCCGTCTTGATGTCACTGCCGATAAATGCGGCACATTGGTCATTAAAGTTAGGCGGATTGGTTCCTTTAAGAGCAAAAGCGGCGATATCCTCGGTGACAATATTTAAGGCCTCTCTGGCCGCCTCTTCCAGGAAAGAGCCTGTACCGGCGGAACATGCCTCGTTCATAGCATAATCTGAAGGCACACGGTTGATAATGTAAGTATATTTTGCGTCTTGGCCGCCGATTTCAAAGAGTGTATCAACCTCAGGGTCAAAATAAACGGCAGCTGTAGTATGAGCGATAATCTCATTGACAATGCCATTTGTCAGGCCATGCAGGCCGACGATTTGCCTTCCGGAGCCGGTAACGCCAAGACCGATAATTTTTAATCCGGGCGGCACCTGCTCAAGCAGTGAACGGTAGCATTGACGTGAGGCGGCGACCGGGTCACCACCCGTCCGCAGGTAGATGCCGGCCACGATAGCTTGATCGGATGCACGCATCAGGATAGCTTTGGTGGTGGTTGAGCCGGCGTCCAGGCCGATGATATATTCATCGTCTAAAGTAGCCTGCTGCCAAGGTTGTTCTTTAAAAGAAACACCGTGCTGAAAAGCTGACAAGGGAGAGAGGAAGTCAAAGGCAGATTTGTTCTCTGCGCGAAGCTCCTCATCCGACCAAGGACGGCCGTGTTCCGCAGCCCATAAGGCGGCTCCCAGTGCTTCAAAAGTATCGTCAAAAGCAGAAGTGATAATCCGGAAGCCTTCTTTTTCTAAATATGTTTTCATCATCCTGTTTTTTGCCACGCCGCCAATCAGCAGCACATTGCGCGCTTCTGCTCTCTTTAGCAATTCGGCAGTTTTTGTTGCCATCATTTGTCCCAGGCCGGCTACCACCCGTCCTTTAGGGACTCCTTTGTTCATCGCATGGGTGCAGTCGCTCTTGCTGAAAACCGAACAGCGGCTTGCCACTTTGTACGGATGGTCAAGCAGCGCCAGCTTCTGCGCTTCCTCGGGGTCTAAATTCATGCGGCGAATTTGCTGCAAGAAAAATTCACCCGTTCCCGAAGCGCATTTGTTGCCGGTATGGACAGACATAACTCTGCCGCTTTTATCAAGCTCGTAGACCATAAAGTTTTCGCCGCCCACACTGGCTGCGGCTTCTACTTCAGTAGGCAAATCTGCAAGCGTGTACTGCAAAGCCAGCTCGGTAGCTTCCGGCTCAGAGATTTGCGGCAGCGGGATTTGTTCTCTTAGTTTTCGTCCTGTTACCGCCACAAGAAATTCGGAGCCGGTATGCTCATGGAGGAGTTCGCTTAAAACTTTTCTTGCGTTGCCGTCGTGCGGTTTGACAATTTGCTTTTTTACTTTCAGGCGTCCGCCTTCTATTTCACCAGTTACAATTTTGATGTTGGAGGCACCTACGCAGATGCCTGCCACATTTTTCTTGGTCAAGTATTTCCACCTCTTTGCTGTAATAAATAGTTGTGAAGCAGGTTTTTGCTTGCCGTTAATTGTCTATTTGAAAAAGAAGCCTTTCGCCGTCTGCGTCTAATGTCACCGCATCGCCGTCGGTAATTTCGCCGCTGATTAACTTTCTGGCAAGTACGGTTTCCACTTCACGCTGCAGATATCGTTTAAGGGGGCGCGCACCGTAAACAGGGTCATATCCGGCTTGGGCAATGTAATCCCTGGCCGCCCCGGTAAGTGTTAAGCTGATTCGCCGCTCGGCTAAGCGCCTGAGCAAAAGGGCAAGTTGCAAATCGACAATTTGTTTTGTCTCTTCCAGTGTGAGCGGTCTAAACAGAACGATTTCGTCAATACGGTTTAAAAACTCCGGACGAAAATGATTGCGCAACTCGGCAAACACTTTTTCTTTGATGCTTTCAGCTATCTCTCCTCCCCTGCCTGCATTCTCCAGAAGATGGATGCTGCCGAGATTAGATGTCATGATAATAATCGCGTTTTTAAAGTCGACGGTACGACCGTGGCTGTCGGTGAGTCTGCCGTCATCGAGAATTTGCAGCAACACATTAAAAACATCATAATGTGCTTTTTCAATTTCGTCAAATAAGAGCACACTATAAGGTTTGCGCCGGACCGCTTCTGTCAGTTGGCCTCCTTCGTCATAACCCACATATCCGGGCGGAGCTCCGATCAGGCGTGCCACAGTATGTTTCTCCATATATTCGCTCATATCAATGCGAATCATATTTTCTTCGCTGTCAAAGAGCGATTCTGCCAGTGCCCTGGCTAACTCGGTTTTACCTACTCCGGTGGGGCCAAGGAAAATAAACGAGCCGATAGGCCTTTTGGGATCTTTTAAGCCGGAACGGGCACGGATGACAGCGTCGGTGACGGCTTGCACCGCTTCCCCTTGTCCGATGACGCGCTGATGGAGAATCTCGTCCAGCCTCAACAGTTTTTCTTTTTCTCCTTCCAACAGGCGGGAGAGGGGAATCCCCGTCCAGCGGGAAACTACTTCGGCAACTTCTTCCGGGGTTACTTCTTCTTTGATGAGCTTAGCCTCACCGCCAAGCCGCTCTTCCGCTGCCCTCAATTTCTGTTCGAGAGCAGGGATTTTGCCGTACTGGTATTCCGCCACTTTGTTTAGGTCGTAATTTCGTTGGGCTTGGTCCATCTCAAGGCGGGCTTTTTCCAGTTCTTCGCGCAGTAAGCTCAGTCCGCCAATGGTGTCTTTTTCTGTTTCCCATTGGGCGCGAAGAGCATCCCGTTCTGTTCGCAGCTCGGCCACTTCTTTTTCCAACGCTTGCAGCCTGCTCTGGGAGGCTTGGTCTTTTTCCTTGCGCAGAGCTTCCCGTTCGATTTCCAGTTGCATCAATCTGCGTTCCAGCGTCTCCAATTCTTCCGGCATGCTTTCCATTTCGGTGCGCAGTTTTGCGGCAGCTTCATCAATTAAATCAATTGCCTTATCAGGCAAAAAGCGATCGGAAATATAGCGGTGGCTAAGGATGGCGGCCGACACCATCGCCGCATCCTGAATCCGCACACCATGGTGCAGTTCATAGCGCTCCCGCAAGCCGCGGAGGATAGAAATGGTACTCTCCACCGTAGGCTCATCTACCAGCACAGGCTGAAAGCGCCGCTCAAGCGCCGCGTCTTTTTCAATATATTTTCTGTATTCGTCCATAGTCGTGGCGCCGATACAGTGCAGCTCGCCCCGCGCCAGCAAAGGCTTTAACATATTGCCGGCATCCATTGAGCCTTCAGCCTTGCCGGCACCCACGACTGTATGCAGTTCATCAATAAAAAGAATAATTTGTCCGGCAGATTTTGTCACTTCTTGGAGAACAGCTTTAAGGCGCTCTTCAAATTCACCGCGAAATTTTGCGCCTGCCAGCAGGGATCCCATATCAAGCGCCACAATTTTACGGTCTTTTAAGGACTCCGGAACATCACCGGCTACAATCCGTCTAGCCAGCCCTTCCGCAATCGCCGTTTTGCCCACACCCGGCTCACCGATTAGCACGGGATTGTTTTTTGTGCGTCTTGACAAAACCTGAATCACGCGGCGAATCTCCATGTCGCGGCCGATAACCGGATCCAGTTTGTTTTGGCGCGCCATTTCCGTCAAGTCGCGGCCGTACTTCTCAAGCGCCTCGTATGTATCTTCCGGGTTGGCGCTTGTAACCCGCTGGTTCCCACGCACATCGTTCATTGCTTTTAGAAACGCGGCACGGGTCAGCTTGGCATCGGTCAAAATTCTGCCGGTGCCGGAATCGTCAAAGAAGGCAAGCACCAAGTGTTCAACACTGACATACTCGTCTTTGAGACGCTTTGCCTCATCTTGAGCGCGGAGTAACAATTGATTCAGCCGTTGAGTAATATAGGCGGATGAAGCCGCGCCTGTCACCGACGGCAGTTTGGCGAGAGCCTGTTCTGTCTGAGCGATGAGATACTCGGGATTAGCACCAGCTTTAACAAATAAACGGGGCACAAGTCCGTTCTCTTGTTTGAGCAGGGCAAGGAGGAGATGTTCTGCGTCGACAGCTTGCTGATTGCGGCGCGCAGCCAGATTTTGCGCTTCACTTAGAGCTGATTGTGCCTTTTCTGTAAATTTACCTAAATCCAAAGATATCCCTCCTTGAAGGCTAGATTCACTTATTCTATATTAAGAGTAAAGATTATTGTTAAGTCTGTCAATCTGCAAATATATATTTCGTGCAGAGTAGAGATTTGAGTTTGTTTGCTTAGATGTGAAAAAAACAAGATTCTCCGATAAACTCTCGCAGGATAGAGTTGGTGGGGATGTGCTGGGCGCCAAGGGAAATAAATCCGGAGAAGAAAAGGAGCAGACGTTTAGCATCAGTATATTCCGGATCCTCCGGGGTGATTTTCTCAAGCAGAGGCTGCGCAAATGTTTTTAAGACTGCCAGTTCATAGACGAGTGCCGAGTTAAACATAATGTCTGCCTCTTCTTGTATCTGAAAAATGTTCCGCTCTTCGCCCCGGCGTACCGACGGCCAGCGGCGGATAGTACTTAATGCGTCTGTGCCGCGAAACTGATTGTCACGGACAATGCGGCGCAAGAGACGAGTATCGGTGGTATGAATGCGGGTGTGGTAATCTATGTTGAGGGCTGTCAGCGCGGAAACGTAAATCTTAAATTTTTGTCGGCGGGGGATGGACAAAGTAAGCTGCTCATTAAGGCCATGAATGCCTTCAATAATCAGTGGTTGATTTTCTTTTAGCTTAAGTTTGCGACCATTATATTCCCTTAAGCCGGTGCTGAAATTAAAAGTAGGAATTGCCACCTCTTCGCCGCTAATCAGCTTAAGCAGGTGCCGGTTAAAGAGTTCTAAGTCAATCGCTTCAATATGTTCAAAATCAGGGTTATTCGCTTCGTCAAGCGGCGTATGTTCCCTGTCCACAAAATAGTCATCAAGAGAAATGGGCAGAGGGTGGATACCGTTAACCAGAAGTTGCGTACGCAGGCGCTGGGCAAAAGTTGTTTTGCCTGACGAAGATGGTCCGGCAATAAGAATGATGGAGATTTCATTTCCGCCGGAGGTGATTTTATCTGCAATTTGGGCAATTTTTTTCTCGTGCAAAGCTTCTGCTATACGGATAATATCAGGACCCTCGCCGTCTTCAATCAGGTCGTTTAACACTCCTACTGTATCAAAGCCCAGCACCCGGTTCCACTGTTCCGATTCGCGAAAAATTTCAAAGAGTTTGTTTTGCCTAATGAATTTTGGGATGGAAAACGGATCTGATTCATCGGGGTAGCGGAGAATGAGGCCGGGCGCATGATACTGCATACTAAAAAGATGCAGCATACCCAAACGGGGAATCATATAGCCATGAAGTGAAGAAGTCAAATCCCCAAGGCTGTAAACAGTCAACTCTTCTTTTGGCCAACGCTTATAGAGGCGAACTTTGTCGTGAAAGCCCTCGCGCTCAAAAAAGCTAATTGCTTCATTGACGGGCAGCTTTTTTTTCTCAATCGGCAAATCCTGATTAATCAGTTCCCACATTTTTTTCTCCAGCTCGGTCACATCTTCAGCGGAAAGTTCAGGTGTTTTCTTGATCTCGCAGTAAAGTGCCTTGCCTAGGGAGTGCTCGACTTTAATTTGGGCATCTGGGAATAGTTGCTTTGTGGCGTAAATTAAGAGCAGTGTTAAGCTGCGCTGGTAAATCCGCGCTCCTTCTTTAGATGTCAGGTCAAGAAATTTTATCACCGAGGGTGAGTTTACTACCGTTTCCAGATTCCTTACTTTGCCGTTGACGAGAGCAGCTACGATAGTAGAGTGATAATGATGCGCCACCTCTTTGCTGACCTCCAGAAGGCTGCGGTTTGCTTTGGTAACTACAACTGCATTTGTCGGTAAAATAATTTCTGCGTTGACTTGTTCCTTTTCTACAGGCAAACCAATCCCTCTTTCTTTAAGGTTTTAGCTTTCAGATTTTAGTACGGAAATATAGATTTAAGGGCTTAGCAAGATAAAGCGAAAGTTATTGTGGTACAATAGGAAAAAACAGAGTGAAAGGTGAGAAGTGTGGAAGAGCTAAAGATCTTACGCCAGGCTATTTTAAACGAGGTGGAAGGCCGACAGTTTTACGATTCGGCGGCGCAGCGGGCTGAAGATGATTCTGTAAAAGAAGCTTTTGTTCATCTTGCCCGGGAGGAACGGCAGCATGAGGTTTGGTTGCGCAAAATGTATGAACAAGTCGCAGAGAACAAGACGCTTGCTTTTGAAGAAATGGAGCTTATCGAGGTGCTTTCTCCGCAAATTTTTCGCCTGGAAAACATAGGAGCCGAATCCGGTTCGCTTGAAATTTCTGTCTATAAAATTGGGATTCTGATGGAGAGGGCTTCAGGTATTTTTTATAGAAATGGTGCTGACGCCGCTACTACTCCGGCAGTCAAAAAGTTGTTGCTGCAGTTGGCTGAGTGGGAAGACGTCCACCTTGAGTCTCTCCAGAAAATTTATGACCTTCTTCGGGAAGAATGGTGGGACAAGCAAGGCTTCTCACCCGCCTAGAGCCTAAACTCCCTCGAAATCCCCTCTCCCTTTGGGAGAGGGCTAGGGTGAGGGTGATGTTTGCAAGTATGAAATCCGTTGCCCAAAAATCCCCTCTCCCTCTGGGAGAGGGCTAGGGTGAGGGCAGGGCGCAAGTGAAATCCGCTGCTCGAAATCCCCTCTCCCTCTGGGAGAGGGTTAGGGTGAGGG
>JAGXRV010000091.1 GCA_018335695.1 Clostridium sp. | reverse complement strand
GCCAGCGTTCGTCCTGAGCCAGGATCAAACTCTCCAAAAAATATCCCACACTGCCCAAAAGATAGCAGGCGCTTCCTTTGCAGTTAGCCCCGTTTATCTCCGGTCAGTCTGTTCTTAGGAGTTGATTGTTTGGCTCAACTAAATCTTACTTCGTTCGTCCGGTTCAAAAGCCTGCCCAAAAAAGCCTACTCTTGCCTTGACGAAACAATTTATTTGCATCATCTTAATAATGCTTACTTCGCATGGCGTTTCCTGTTTAGTTTTCAAAGAACATCTCACTCTGAAGGCCGGGTACGACTACTCTGCTTGTCTTACTCGTCCAGCAGGAACTTTATTATATCAGCTTTTCGTTATCCGTGCAAGCACCTTTTTATGAAACGATATGCTGCCTCTTGTTCAGTTCGCTGCGACACAAGTCATATCCTAACACGTTTGCAGACCTTTGTCAATAAAGAAAAATCTCTTGTGTCGTCGGACTGTGTCAAAAAAAATTACATAAATCATCTATCTTTACAGGAACTGCATAAGTCGTGTATATTTAATTGAGCGACAGAAGAAAGGTGGTTGTCACTACGGACGTATTCGATTCATTCCTTATTCCATAAGAGTTATTTTCTGTAAAATACTTTTTTTATTGAGGAGACGATAGGATGGACATGCCAGAATTTTTGTATCTGGTAAGTTTTCTTTTGACTGTTTTTGTAGCCTTCTTGTTCCTTCGTTATCTCTATTGGGGATTCATCTCGAGGAGATATTATTGGAAAAAACTCGATCTTCTCTCAGCGCAACAAGTGATGGAAGAAGCCCATAAAAAAGCTATGCCTATACCCCACTTTTCCGTGATGATTCCGGCCAGAGATGAGGCAGAAGTTATCGCCAATACTATTGAACACTTGGCTGCCCTTAACTACCCTCATAATCAGTACGAAATTGTTGTAATTACCGACGGAAAAGAGCTTGACTCAAAAAAGAATAACATGAATAAAATCACAACCCAAGATGTTGTGGAAGAAAAAATCAGAGAATTTGCCACCCGAAGCAATATGCCTACCTTAAAAAATGTGGTCGTTCCTTATGACTTTGAGGGACGAATTGGTGGAGTATGTTTAGGCAGAGAAGTAACTTCCACTAAAGCCAGGGCATTGAATTACGGATTGAAATTCATCTGTGCTGAAACAACTATCTGCAGTTTCTTTGATGCGGAAAGCAGACCTGAGAAAAACATTCTGCTGCATCTTGCAAACCGCTACATAGCCACATCAGGCAAACAGAAATTATGGCAGGGACCTGTCTTCCAAGTGCGTAACTTCTATCAGCTTGGCCCGCTTAATAAAGTCATCGCCCTATACCAGGCGTTAGCCCATGAGTGGTACTTGCCTATTCTTATGCGCTATATCCCTTTTCTCGGCGGAACTAATCTACATATCGAGCATGAACTTTTGCTAAAAATCGGCGGATACGACCATACCATTCTTTCTGAGGATTTGGAGCTTGGTGTGCGTGCTTATCTTGAAACAGAAGAGTGGCCTGAATACATCCCGCTAGTCAGCACTGAGCAAACTCCCGCTACTTACAAAGCATACTACCGCCAACGCCTGCGCTGGGGCAGCGGACACCTGCAGGTTTTTGATAAACTAAATTCTGCCAAGGGTTACCCAAATCATTTGCGCTTACCACTTTTACGCACCTTATTTTGGAAGGGACATGCACAGTGGTACTTATACCAAGCACTCGCACTGATCCCGCTATCTTTTTTCATCTTGGCAACTCAAGGCAAGGTTGAGCCTAACATGATACCGGGAGCAATCCGCTCTACTTTCTCTCTGTTTGCACCCCTCTATTTTAGTTTCACATTCTATCTTTTTTACAGGTATCGTAAATATATCAACTTTTCAGTCGCACCTAACGGTCTTCTACGTTTCTTGCCGGTACTCCAGCTTGCAGTACTGCCCATTGTCGGGTTTTTCATCATCTTACCCTTTACATCAGCACTGGTACTCAGGGCTTTACACCGTCAGCCTAAAGTTTGGGTGAAAACCCCTCGTACTCAAGAAGTTCGCACAAAAACCATCTCCTGACATCCTAAGCACTGTATACCCTTTATACAAAGTACATGTTTGCTTTTAGCTTTCATAATAAAAACGGCACGATAAAATCAGTGCCGTTTTTATTATTGCCGAGGATCTGTTTTGCCTGTCAACTATCTCAAGATCACGACTGAAACTCCATAATTGTTTGCTATTTTATGTTCAAAATCCTCCAGAGCTTTGCACATTCCGACCAGTTCTCTTTTCTTGTTTGACCATTGCTCTCCCGCAGCAAATGTTCTTACTATTCCTTTCATGCTGCTCTCGCCAAGACACCTTATGACTGCCGCTTTGATACTGCCTCCTACGCCGGTGGAACCATAACCATGTATAAGGATTACTGCTTTATAACCTTGACGCTTATATGTTGTCAGAGAGTTTTTCATCCTTTGGATAGCGATTTCAACCGTAGGCATCTCACTTTCCAAATTTACCTCCGCTACTTTCCTTTGCATCATCATCACTCCTCAGAAGACGCTACGCGTTTCCCATATAATTTCCTGGTACAAAAATTTCCCTCCCCTGGAGGGGTGCCCGCAAGGGCGGGGTGGTCGCATACCGCCTCAAACTCACAGAACACAAGCATCTAAAAGGCAAAAACTCCACCGGAGGTAACCACCCCGGCGCTTTGCGCCACCCCTCCACAGGAGGGGAATTGTCCCCTTTCCTCAGGTAGAGGGGATCTGTGCCCTTACCCAGAAGAAAAGACGCTTTGCGTTTTCTATCAACTGACGCGTTTTTTTATCCGCTTATACATCTTATCCTTTTCATGCCTGCTTTAGCAAGCATTTTAGCAAAGTCGAGCCTTTTCCCAATACCGCAGGTCTTCTTTGGTTCAAAGCTTACGACCGCTGTAGCAACAAGTAGCGAGAAACAGAGCCCATTTGACAGGCACTTTTAACTGTAGCAAGAATGTCGTTTAAAAACGCTTAAGGTAGAATACGCTATCAGAAATACCAGTCCACATTGCGGATTTTACCAGCAACATGTTATAATGAAACGATTTATGATTAGTTTTAGTTTATGAAGTGAGGTTTTCTATGGAAACTATCAGCAAGTTCCGCGCTATCTTGGCTATTCTAACTACTACTTTGCTCTGGGGTTTATCTTATACTAGCACAAAAGTGTTGCTAGACTCGCTGCTGCCAATTCAGATTGCTTTCTTTCGCATGATTATGGCAGCATTTGTGCTGGGCACAATTTTTCTTGTGACGAAAAAGAACCTTGTCCGCATGATTGATGTACCTAGGGTTATCGCCGGAGGTGCGTTCGGCATATTTCTATATTTTATCTTTGAGAATAACGGCCTTCGCTTTACTACAGCCGGAACCGGTTCGTTAATTATCGCTACAATACCGGTGGTAAATGTCTTGGCGGGTGCTATTTTTTTGCGTGAAAAAACCAGCTTTTCACGCTGGCTTGGAGTATTCCTCTCTTTTGTGGGTGTTTTTCTAATTATCCGTTCAGGCAGCGAAGGAGCACTGTCGCTTATCAATTTAAAAGGAAATCTCTTAATCTTTGCAGCCGCTTGTTCTTGGGTAGTATACACTCGCATCAATGAACCTTTGATGCATAGGTATGACAGCATTTCCATCAATCTTCAGCAATCCCTTGTGGGCTTAACACTGCTTGGCATTTTCGCTTTACCCACAAGTATGGATTTTGGTGTTGTGCGTGGGGCTGTGCTCTTTAACCTGGCATATCTTGGTATTTTCTGTTCTGCCGTCGCCTACTTTTTATATCTTTACGCATTGAAAACGTTAGGGAGCGCCACCATAACCAGTTTTCTTAACCTAGTACCTGTTTTCGGTGTGTTGGGAGGGGCTTTTATTTTACAAGAGTCACTGGTGGCAGGACAGCTATTGGGAGGCGTAATCGTAATTGCCGGGGTGAGCCTGGTTTCTATGACCGGCAAACCAACCGCAAAGCTGGCACCTGAAAATATTGTCGCTGTTGCTAAGCAATAGAAAAGCCAACTTTACATCAACATACAACTTGCCGGAAACTCTTTACTCTACAGGGAAAGGCAATGGGACGCTCTGCCCTGCGGGGAATTGTAAGTTGATAACAGTATCCGGCACATCGCCGGGATAGATGGCATCGACAATCGGAATCATACTGGAAACCTTAGTCGTCCTGGATAAAAAGGGAATAATAATCTCCACCTCTGCTTGAATGATAAAGTAAATTTTGTGGCGCACTTGGTTAATCCCGGCTTCCTCAAACTGATCGACGATGGAAGTATTCACAAAACCCACAGGTATCAGTGTGACTGGTATCCGGGGACCTAAGCCTGCCAGCATGTAACTGCCAAGTGTCTGCCCTATTGGGATATAAATTTTCTCCCCTTTTAAAGCGGCAAGCGCTTCCTGTGCTCGCAAGGTAGTCTCCGCCAGCAACTTGTTTACCGCCATAATATTTGTCTGCGCCATAACAATTCTGCCTTCTCTGTTTCTTTCCAGAAGAATCAAGTCCTGATAAAAAATATCGCGCACAAATTTTTCTGTAACTGCTTCGTTAATCGCCTCAGTAGCAATAATATTTGCACGAGCACTTGCTATCGATAAAATGGCAGGACGCATATTTTGCTCAATGAACATAAAGAGACGGATTACAGCAAACAAAAAAGCAGCTAAAACAAAAAAAGCAATTGCTTGCCTGCTGATATTTATTCTGCGACCCAGCAATTACATCACCATCCCCTTACATTATATGCAAAGAACAGTGAAAGGTGCATGTTTGGAAAATATCTTCCTCATGAAGACGATGAAGTGAAAAGGGGTGAGTAAAGTGCAACCGCCCAAACCCTTCTACATTGTTGCCATTCCTGAAGGCATCATTATGAACAAACTCTTGAAATTGCAAAAACTTATTTCCCGCAAATTTAAGATGTATACCGAACCCTACCCTACTCTGCATTTAACAGTAGGGATACTTAGTCACAACCAAAAATTTGAGCATGCTGTTCCGGTATTGCATGAAATGATTCGTTCTTTGCCATCTTTCCCAGTAAGAATCCAAGGGGAAAGCTGTTTTAGAGCACCTTTTCTCTCTGTAGGCGTTGATATTCAATCTCAACCGCTTAGCTTCTTGGCAGGAAAATTGGAAGGCACACTTTTAAAAGCTGGATTTTTCCCGCATTCTTTCTCCCGCTGGGATTTTCATATAAGTCTGGTAAGCCCCCATTTTGCAGGCAGACAATGGAGCAACGCTGAATTCAATCAAGCTTGCGAAATAGTAAAAAGACATGCCCCTGCGGGAGTTGCTCATGTTTACAGGCTGGAACTATGGGAGCCAAATTTTCCGCCACTTAATATTTTGGGGCAATTTACGTTAGAAGGCCGAGACGTTTAGGCATAAAAAAATAGGCATATAAAAAAATGGGACAAATCACCTGTCCCCTTTTACTTAATTTTTATAAACTTTCGTTTTCCGGCCTGAATGACGGTGCCGGCTGCAGCTGAAATCTTAGCTTCAATTTCGTCCACTTTTTCATCATTTACTTTTACCCCGCCCTGTTGGATTAGCCTTCTTGCCTCACTGTTGCTTGCTGCCAAGTTGGCAAAAGTGAGCAGCTTCAACAAACTAACTTCCCCTGCTTCCGTAATAGGCGAAATATCAATTTCCGGTATATCATTTGGCAGATTGCCTTGCTGAAAGATATTTTTAAATTCCGCCTCTGCCTGTTCTGCCGCTTCTTTCCCGTGATAGAGCTGCACAATTCTGCGGGCCAAACGCAGTTTAGCGTCACGAGGGTGAAGGGAACCATCTGCCAAAGCTTTTTCTACTTCCGCTACTTCCCACATAGTGTAGTCGGTTGCAAGTTTGTAATATTCGGGCATCAGCCGGTCAGGCATAGACATCGCTTTGCCAAACATTTGGCTCGGTTCCTCAGTGATGCCAATATAATTTTTCAAGGATTTGCTCATTTTCTGAGCACCGTCTAGGCCGACAAGAATCGGCATCATAATGCAAACCTGTGGGTCTTGACCGTATTCGCGCTGCAAATGGCGCCCCATCAATAAGTTAAATTTTTGTTCTGTAGCGCCAAATTCTATATCAGCGCGCAGGAATACTGAATCATATCCTTGCATCAGGGGATAAAAAAATTCATGGATGCCAATTGGTTGTTGCTCTTTATAACGCTTAGAAAAATCTTCTCTTTCCAACATCCGGGCAACGTTGTAGCAGGCGGCCAATTTTATCACATCGGCGAAATTCAACTTGGCAAGCCAATCACTGTTAAAAACAACCTCAGTTTTAACCGGGTCAAGAATTTTAAATACTTGCTCACGGTAAGTTGCGGCGTTTTGCAACACTTCCTCATCTGTCAATTGTCGACGTGTCTCAGACCGGCCTGTCGGGTCGCCTATCCGGCCAGTAAAATCTCCTAAGATGATAATAACCTGGTGTCCCAATTCCTGAAATTCGCGTAATTTATGTAAAACAACAGCATGTCCAAGGTGCAAATCAGGCGCAGAAGGATCCAACCCCAACTTTACACGTAGTGGCTTTCCCGTAGACACAGAATAGTTAAGTTTTTTTAGCAACTCTTCTTCTGAGATGATTTCCACCGTATTATTCTTAATAATTTCAAATTGTTGCTTAACGTTCAAGTAAACCACCCCTATCTGTCAATACTGCGACTTCCTGTTCAAATTCTCATCCATTCTACCACATGGATACCTTGTTTGCAAAGCGTTTTCAGCAACGGTGGGAATTTGTTCGTTTACCGTAATCTGTTGCTTATGATATAATTATGGCAATATGAACGTTGTCATGGAGGGAGAATTATGACCCAGTACAATAATAACCAAAAAAAGATAGCGGCAGGCGGCAAATATAGCAAAAGCAAGAAATTACAGAAAAAAAGATTCATCCGCTTTGCCTTGATTTTATTTGTATCGTTCTTTTTGCTTTCTGCTACCGCTACATATCACGTGGTTTCCGCCTACTTGGCGGAAGTCCCTGAATGGGATCCGGAAAGACTTCTCCCGTCGCAAACATCATTTATGTACGATAGAGACGGCGTGCTGATTACCCGGCTTCTGGGAACACAAAATAGAATACCTGTTGAACTAAGTCAGATATCGCCAGACCTGATTAACGCTTTTATTGCCATTGAAGACGCGCGCTTCTTTGAGCATCCCGGCTTAGACATCCGCGGGATTATGCGCGCAGCTTACAGTAATCTGTTTAGAAACTCAGGCCCCCTGCAAGGCGGCAGCACCATTCCTCAACAACTAATAAAAAATGCTTTTTTTGACCCAAGAGATCGCACTATGCGGCGGAAAATCCAGGAGCTTTATCTTACCTACCGACTGGAAAGAACATTTACAAAAGACGAAATCTTATCAATGTATCTTAATTTTATCTTTTTTGACTTCAATGCCTACGGCGTGGAAGCAGCGGCACAAACTTATTTTGGCAAGAGCGCTCGGGAAGTGACTCTGGCGCAAGCAGCCATCCTGGCAGGTATTCCCAATCTGCCTGGCAGATATTCCCCCTGGCGCAATATTGATGAGGCAAAAAGCAGGCAGGGCTTAGTGCTCTCGCGAATGGTAGATTTGGGAATGATTACTGAAGAAGAGGCAATGAAGGCTCGTGAAGAAGAGTTAGGACTTCTCGAAAGGCCTGAACAATTGATGCCCTTTCCCTGGTTTAGCAATCAGGTTTTAGAAGATGCCCATAATCTTTTGGCTGAGACAACTCAATTTGCCGCTTTAAGCGCAGGTGAAATTTGGGAAGTGCTTTATGGCGGCGGACTGCACATTTATACCACGCTAGACAAGGAAAAACAAACGTTCATTGAAAAAACAATCGATAATGATGCCTTATATCCCAGAATTCGCAATGCTGATCACTTACCGCCTGTTCAGTCGGCTGTAATTGTGGCAGAGCCTGCTACCGGACATATTGTCGCTATGTCTGGCGGACGAGACCATGACCCTGAAACAAATGGCATGAACCGCGCCATAAGAGGGCAGCGGCCGGCCGGCTCCACATTAAAGCCTATTCTGGCTTATGCGCCTGCCTTCAATGAGGGAATCGCCAGTCCCGGCTCGATAATTGATGATGCCCCCGGCGAATGGGGTGACTTTCGCCCTACTAACTACAACCCTCGAGAATATAACGGTCTGGTAACAAATCGTTATAGCCTTTTGCGTTCGCTGAATTTACCCGCCGTCCGCCTTTTCCAGCAGGTGGGTATTGCCAAAGGGAAAGAGTACGCCGAGCGAATGGGCATTACAAATCTGCCTCAAGAGAACGAGCTTGGTATTGTACTTGGAGGAGGCGGTACCGGCTTTAGTGTATACGAGATAGCACAAGCTTTTGCCGTATTGGCTAATGAAGGTATCCGCACTAATCTGACAACGATTACTAAGATTACCGACAGCGAGGGCAAAATAATTTATGAAAACAGAATAAAAAGCGAAGAAATACTTAGCCCTGAAGCTGCTTGGCTAACTACCGACGTTTTGAAAGACGCGGTGCTTCGCGGCACTGCGGCTGGTGTCCGTATCGGACGTCCACTGGCTGCCAAAACCGGAACCAGTGATTTGTCACGCGACGTCTGGCTGGCTGCCTACACGCCTGACTTTGTGACGGTATTTTGGCTTGGCCGCGACAGATGGCCCGACAAAAATACTAATGGCAATTTCTCTTCAGGCCGCCATACTAACCCTTTTATGAATCCCATCCTAAAATTTATTCACCGAGGACTTCCTCCCCGTGACTTTACAAGACCCGACAACTTGGTAAGAGTAGCAGTCTGTACTAAAAGCGGACTGCGTCCAAGCCCCAACTGTCCTCCTGAGCAAGTCGCCTCCGACTGGTTTTTGCCGCGCAATGTGCCAACGCAAATCTGTGACATTCATGTGGAACTGGAGATTTCTACGCAATCAGGCTTGCTGGCCGGTCCGTATTGCCCCGAAAATGTGCGGGAAAAAAGAGTTTTTCTTAACCGTCCGCCTTTTATCACTACAACTGACAGTTGGCGGGGCGGCGCCGGCCTAAGGCCGGCGGATGCGGCACAGATGCCCCCCTCCAGAGTTTGCCCGCTGCATACCTTCAGACCTGAAATGCCTCAAAACTTAGCGGCTGCCGTAGACGAGAAAGGAAACTTGACGCTGTCTTGGACGGCAGTTAGCAATGCACGCGGCTACTTAATTTACCGCAGGGATCCTGGTTCGAATAATTTTGTTTTACTAAATGAACGTGCAACAGATAAGCTCTATTTCATAGATAGTGAGCTTACCCCCGGGTACTATAGTTACCAAGTGTTAGCTATCAGCAAAGAAGAGGTGTCTTCAGAGAGGGCTTCAATAAGTGTGACGGTGCAAGATTTGTCGCAGCAACCGCAAACAGAACCTCAAGAAAATCGCGAACCTTCTCCAAACAGTGGAAATGGCAATAGGAATAATAACGGCAATAGAAACTAAACTTATCTCAATTTAACTACAGTAGCACCTGTTCCACCTTCACTCGGATGCCCTATGCGCATAGACTCCACAGAGTCATGACCTTGTAGATACTGTTTAAGTCCGGCTCGCAACCGACCGGTTCCTTTCCCGTGGATAAGACGAACTTCTTGCAGACCAGCCACAATCGCTTCCGCCAAGTAATCATCTACTTTTATTTCCGCTTCATCGAGTGTAAGTCCCCGCAGATCTAACTCCCGGGACAGAGAACTGCGCCCGACCGGTAAAGATAGCACCGGTTGCCGCTCACCCGTCTTTTTAGCCGGCTTGCTTAGAGAAAGATCGCTTATTTCAGCTTGTACTCTCATTGCCCCGATCTGAATCTGCGCCTGCCGTTCAGTTTTATGCACTACCGTTCCATGCTGACCCAAACTGTGGACATAAACACTGATTCCTGTAATCAGTTCCGCAGAGGTCAGCCTTTTTTCTGTTGGCAGCGGCACCGCCAAGCCTGCCAAGGATCTTTCCAATTCCTGCAGCTTTTCTGCCGATTCATCAATTTCCGCAGCTAAAATTTGCCTATCTGCGTCAACCTTTTTGCGTAACTCTTTCAATAACTGCTGGGCTTCACGCTTAGCTCTTATGATGGTTTCCTGTGCTTCACGACGAGCAGCCTCTAAAATGTCTGTCTTTTTCTTCAGCAACTCTTCTTTTTCTGCTTTGGCCTGCAGAAACAACAGCTCTGCCCGCTTTTTATCATCCTCGGCTTGGCTTGATGCCAACTCCATCCTGCGCCGGTCAGCCACAAGATCCGCCACAGTCTCCTCAAAACGCACTTCCTCATTAGAGAGAAAATCATTGCCGCGGTTAATAATCTCCTCCGGCAATCCTAAACGGCGCGCAATATTAAAAGCATTGCTTACTCCTGGAATACCTACCAGCAACTGGTATGTAGGCCGCAGCGTGGCTACATCAAAAGCTACTGATGCGTTCTCCATTCCCTCCGTGATATAAGCAAACGCCTTTAGTTGGCTATAATGAGTGGTAGCCACAGTTACTGCACCGGCATTATGCAAATACTCCAGAATTGCCATTGCCAAGCCCGCGCCTTCAGTAGGATCGGTTCCTGCTCCGACCTCATCCAAAAGGACGAGCGAGCCGGGTGCAAGATTGCTGATAATCTCAATAATATTCCTCAAATGTCCCGAAAACGTAGAAAGAGACTGACTGATATCCTGTTCATCTCCAATGTCTGCAAAAACCCAAGGGAATACGGCTAACTCGGTTCCCGCATCCGCCGGAACATGCAGACCGCTTTGTGCCATTAGAGTAAGCAGACCAACCGTCTTTAACGTCACAGTTTTTCCGCCGGTATTAGGTCCGGTGATCACCAGCGTACGCAGGCATTCGCCCATTTCTAATGAAATAGGCACAACTTCGCCGGTCAGAAGAGGATGTCTGCCGGCTTTTAACTTAATAGATCCACGGCTATTTAAACAGGGCTCAACAGCTTTTTGTGCCAAGCTAAGCCTGCCCTTGGCTCGGATAAAATCGCATTCACCGTAGAAGTTTAAAGAGAGCTGCAGCGCCTCCTGTTCGGCACCAGCCCACTGAGACAAGCGAACTAAAATGCTTTCCCGCTCCCGTTCCAGCAACCGCCTGTTAACTGCCAGTTGATTATTTGCTTCCACCGCCCACATCGGTTCAATAAACAAGGTAGCTCCGCTGGCGGATTGGTCATGCACTATGCCGGGCACTTGCGCCCGATATTCCTGACGCACAGGGATAACTAAACGATCCCCGCGCACTGTGATTAAATTTTCCTGTAATAATTTCTGTTGAAGCGGGTTTTTAACGAACTTATCAAACCGTTCACGCAAATCTCTTTCACCCGCTGTAATCGCACGCCGCAGCCGCAACAGTTCCGGACTGGCATCGTCACGCAGCCGACCGTCTTCATTTAAACAGCGTTTTAATTCTTCACGCAGCAGCGGCAGAGCGTCCATCTTATCCGCCAAACCAGCCAGAATCGGAAAATCTGCTGTTTCTTTAAAATATAGTTTCAGCTTGGCGATTGCATTTAGTAAACCGAGAATAGAAAGCAATTGCTCTTCCCCAAGCATACTGCCGCGGGCAGCATACTCCAACAGGCGGCGCAGATCGCCAACAACCTCCAACTCAAATTGACGGCGTGTCAGCAATGAAACCGCCTCTGTTGTTTCCTTCTGCCAACGCTCAGCTAACGCAGGATCATCTGTAGGCAGCAAATCATCAGCCAGCTCTTTACCCATTGGTGTAACCGTCTGTGCCGACAGGAGAGCGCGTATCTTGTCAAATTCCAGCAATCTAATCTCTCTCTCCACAAGCCTCACCTCTTTAATCAAAATACCCTCTCCCTCTGGGAGAGGGCTAGGGTGAGGGTATATTTTCATCCACCTGATCATTCCACTCTAATATAATACCCTCTCCCTCTGGGAGAGGGCTAGGGTGAGGGCATATTCTCATCCACCTGATCATTCCACATGCTTTAAAGGTATGATGATCTAACAAAAAAACAACCGTGCTTTATACACGGTTAAGCTGAAATTAGAGCAGAACAGGATTCTCACGCATCAGAAAATGTAGCATTTGCTGATAAACAACAGGCCAGGCATCAATAATGTGAGACGCCGCCAAAGAGTTTTGCAGTGCTTTTTCCCAAAAAGGCGTGCCAATTAAGTTGACTACTGCTACCAAAATCAAAGCAAAAAGAATGCCTTTTAATAGACCTAACCCTAACCCGCCTAATGCATTTACCGTGCCAAGCACCGGCAGCGAAAAAAAGCTATGCGCCATCCCTGCCAACAAGCGAAAAAACAAACGCACCAAGAAGAACAACAGAGCAAAGCCAAGCAGGCGCAAAAGAAGATCGCCTAAGACAAAACCGAACGGTGTAGGATTATTTATCCAGGCAGGCAAAAAGCGAAAAAAAGGCAGATAACTGTCAAGGAGTATAATAAACTGACTGCCGTATCGCAGCGCTACAAAATAAGCGGCGAGAACGGCTGCCACATCAAAAAACTGGCGAACCAGCCCTCGCCGCCAGCCCATGATAGCAGAGAAAAGCAAGATAACAATAATCACAATATCGAGCCAGTTGTTCATCGCGATGTTTTCTGATCCAGGACAGCTTCCAGTTCCTGTAGTTCTTTTCGCAGCGAAAACAGCTCATCCGCCAAATTAATTGCTGTCAGCACAGCGATCCTGCTGACTCCCAACCTGCTGTTAGTCTGCCCAATTTGCCTCATTTTTTCATCCACATAATGAGCTGCGCGTTTCATATAGTCAGGAGATGCAGCCCCCCTAATGGTGTATTCCTCACCATAAATTTTTACATGTACACGATTTTTGGCTTCCGCTTGGGTCAAGGCAACCGACCTCCCCCTCTTTTGTCCCACTACTATTCGCCTTAACTTGACAATTTTCCTTCTCTTGGCCGACTGATTGACATTATCGTGACATTATCGGCGCAAACTGGCAGAAAACCTGGCAGCTAGGGCTTCTTCAATATTTTGATGCTGGCGCGCCACCACTTCGTCACTCAGCGTTCTAAATTTATCCCGGTATTTGACTGCAAAAGCTAAGCTACGAAAACCAGCCGGAATTTGCGGCCCACGATACAAATCAAACAGGTTGACTTCTTCTACCAGCGTACCGCCGACTTCACGGATTAAGCTAATAATCTCCGCTGTGCTGACCGCATCAGGCACAATAATTGCCATATCCCGCAACATAGCCGGATAGCGCGGCAGAGCAACATATTCAGGGTATAAATTTGCGTGCGGCAGCACGGCGTGCAAATCAAGCTCCGCCAGATATACCGGTTTATCAAGGTCATATCTATCTGCCACATTCGGGTGAATTTTGCCTAGCCAGCCTACTTCTTCGCCTGCCAGTAAAATGCTTGCGCTCTGACCAGGCTGGCACCAGGGGATTTCCAGCGGCAGATATGTCACTTGCTGAACACCTAAACGCGCAAAAATTGTTTCTATCGTCCCTTTAATGTCAAAAAAATCGGCTGCCATAGGCTTTTGCTGCCAGTGTTCATTTGGGAAGGCGCCGGTTATGGCAATTCCTAAAACGGTTCGTTCTTCAGCAAAACCCTGGGGCAATTCCTGAGCGAAATAGACTGACCCCTGCTCAAACAGCTTTAGGTCGTGCTGATTTCGGTTTTTGTTGTAAGCAACGGTAGACAGTAAACCGCTGACCAATTGTGTCCGCATCACACTTTGCTCTTCCGATAACGGATTGGCCAGGAAAATTGCCTGACGCAGCCGGCTTTTTGCCGGGATCTGGAGCTTCTCGACATCATGCGGACTAATAAAAGAATAATTAATCACTTCAGCGTAACCGCAGGAATGCAGAATCATCTTTGTCTTTTTTAGCAACTTCTGCCTGACTGTAAGCATGCCCTGAGTCATGGCACCGGCGGGCAATGTGCTGCCAATTTTATGATAGCCATGAATACGTGCTATTTCTTCAATCAGATCAACTTCCAGCTGCAAATCCTGACGACGCGTTGGGACAGTCACATGCAACTGAGTCCCCTCTCCCACAGTAAACCCTTGTCGACGAAAAATCAAAGCCATCTCAAGCTGAGAAATCTCCAGGCCAATCAACTTTCGCGCCCGCTCAGGACGAAGTCGTATTTGATTCGGGTAACGTGGAGCCACATACTCATCAACCACTTCCCCTTCAGGACATCCGGCAGCCAACAGTTCAATCAACCGTGAAGCTCTCAGGATTGCCTGGACACAACCGTTGACGTCCACGCCTTTTTCAAATCGCTGCTGCGCTTCGGAATAAAGACCAAGACTACGGCCTGTTCGGCGGATGGAAGTAGAATCAAAATGAGCCGACTCCAACAAAACACTTCTTGTCTTCTCAGTCACTTCCGTTGCCAAGCCACCCATGACACCTGCTAAGGCAATAGGCCGCGATGCATCAGCAATCAGCAGCATCTCTGCTGTTAACGGACGCTCCAGATTATCAAGCGTAACAAGAACCTCATTCTCATGGGCAAGCCGTACCTCAATTCTACCTTCTGCAAGTGTGTCATAATCGAAAGCGTGTAATGGTTGTCCCCATTCCCACATAACATAGTTAGTAACATCAACGATATTGTTAATCGGACGTACCCCGGCCTGTAACAAGCGGACCTGCATCCAAATCGGAGACTGGCCAATGCATACATCCCGTATCAATAGCCCCGCATAACGGGCACATAACTTCGGATCTTTGATGCTAATTTTTGGTGCTTGATTAGTTAACTGCTTCAAGTTAGCAGTAACATTTGGCATCTGCACCGGTTTCCCAGTCAGGGACGCCACTTCATGAGCAACCCCCAGCAAACCCAAACAATCCGCACGATTAGGCGTTAATCCCAAAACAAGAATCGGGTCTGTTAAATAGAGGGCGTCTGCAAATGGCTGACCAAGCGGTGTATTCTTGTCTAAAATCAGAATGCCATCCTGACTAAAATTTAAAGCTAGACCTAGTTCTGCAGCGGAACAAAGCATGCCGGCAGATTCCACGCCTCGCAGTTTAGCTCGCTTAATCTTCAAATTGCCGGGTAACACAGCACCAGGCTTGGCAAAAGGCACCCTGTCTCCGGGCTGCATGTTGGCAATCCCTGCTACCACAGTGTGCTCCTCTTCTCCGTCCCATACACGTGCTACAAACAGCTTGTCAGCTTCCGGAAGCTTTTCCACCGTCAGCACTTCGGCGACTACCACCCCGCTAAAATCGACCTTGAGCGTAGTGATTTCTTCCACTTCAATGCCGGCATTAGTCAGGACATCCGCTAATTCCTGAGCAGTCAAATCTATTTCGATAAAATCCTTCAACCATGTATATGGTACACGCACGCAGATTCCTCCTTTGCTTGCCTGCTCAACCGAATTGCCGCAGCATGCGGATATCGTTACTAAAAAACATCCGCAGATCATCAATCCCATATTTAAGCATGGCAACACGTTCCACACCCATACCAAACGCATAAGCAGTATATTCTTCCGAATCGTATCCGGACAACTCCAATACACGAGGGTGTACCATGCCTGAACCAAGAATTTCAATCCAGCCACTTTCTTTACAAACACGACAACCCTGCCCGCCGCAAATCACACAAGCAATATCAACTTCCGCGCTCGGTTCAGTAAAAGGAAAGAAGCTGGGGCGTAACCGTACCTGCTGGTTCGGGCCAAACATCTGGCGCGCAAACAAAAGTAAAGTGCCTTTCAGATCGGAAAGAGAAATATCACGGTCGATCACCAGCCCTTCCACCTGATGAAACATAGGAGAATGGGTAGCATCATCATCTCGTCTGTATACTTTTCCCGGCGCGATAATCCGCACAGGCACCTGCGGAGCCAACTCTTCCATAGTTCTTATCTGCACAGGTGAAGTATGTGTGCGCAGCAAAATATCCGGCCGGATGTAAAAAGAATCTTGCATCTCCCGTGCCGGATGTTCTTTGGGAATATTCAACGCCTCAAAATTGTAATATTCCGACTCAATTTCCGGACCATCTTTAACAGTAAAACCCATTCCGAGAAAAATTTCGGCAATTTCTTCCATTATCAATGTCAGAGGGTGCAAGTGACCGACCAAAGGCGGTTTGCCTGGTAATGTCACATCCACACGCTCTTCAGCTGCTGCTCGATGGCGAGCAATACTGCGCAGCTCTTCTTCACGCGCAGCAAAAAGATTCGTCAATTCGTCCCTAAGCTGATTCGCCAACCCTCCTACCAGCGGGCGCTCATCCGGCGGGAGCTGTCCCATGCCACGCAACAGAGAAGTCATCTCTCCTTTTTTGCCTAGAAAACGGATTTGAACTTGTTTTAATTCCTCTTCTGTCTGCGCAGCAGCAATTTCTGCGCTTGCCTGGTTATGTATCTCACGAAGTTTTTTCTGCACGGAACGCCTTCACTCCCTTTTTCTTAACAACTATTAGAATAAAAAAGACGCTTCGCGTTTTCTTTCAACTGACGCGTCTTTTTTATTCCGCTAGGGGCTGCCGCCCCTTCGGCGGGCCTGCCGGCCCTGAGCACCCCGCAAGAGTAAGGGGCACGCCCCTTACAAACCCCAACGCATAGGATCGTAGCTTCCCTGAACGAAATAATTTCCTATGCTATAAAAAATATCGCCCCAAAAAAGGGACGAAAGCAAACTTCAGCAGCACCGGCCATACCGAGCAGACACACCAACCACTCTTGTTTCGTAAAGGAGGCTCTGCAGCTAGGCGCATATACCCGTCCCGTCATTGCCTTTAGCCTCTTTTGTTTGTCACCATCTGTTTATACAACAGATATGCCGTTATAGAACCGGTTCTTTCAAAAAACCGCCAAAACAGGTCAGCATTTAACATCGCAGACCACTCCTTATTCTTGGAATGGGACTGCCTTCATTATAGCACAGGCAAGAAGATGATTCAAGAAATCTTCTGCAAGCTTTAATCTTTTGTAGAGCCTAATACTTTTCAATACGCACCGTCCATGTCAGGGAATCCCAGTGTACAGCGGCACCCAAGTATTCGCTGATAAAACGCACCGGTACCATAGTACGCCCGTTGCGGATCACAGGTACCGTGTCCATCGTAAATTCCCGGCCATCCACCAAAACTCTCCGGCTACCGATTGTCATAATCACAACACGGCCATTTCTGCGCAGCGTCACCGTCCGTGCCGCCGGATTCCAGGCAACCTGCGAATCCAGTGCCTCGGCAATATGACGCACAGGGACAATCACACGATTTGCCGAGTCAATAAAAGGCTGCGCATCAAAGTTGAGTAAATTGCCGCCGACCCTTACTCTCACAACGCCGCTCTCCGCAGCCGTCCCGTAAATCAGATATTTTTTCCGCTCTTCCCTAAACCGGTTCAAGCCCGGTTGCCAGTTGGCCTCGATCTGCTGAGGCGACAGCCGCTGCTCCAGCCACTGCCCGATTTTGTCGGTCCCCATAATCTTATCAAACATCACGATGGTTGAGCCGCTCCTTGGCACCGGGAAGTTAGTCAGTTGCCGCGCATACGCCAGAGCATAGAAACCGGTCCGCGCCGGGTTAAACGTGCGGTAATTTGTCACGTTCAGCCGCACGCCGCCCACACCGTTCAACCTCTCAGGCACAAATACCACACCCGGCAGTCCGGCACCGTTCAACAGCGCCGCAAACTGTTCCGCGTTAATTGTCCCGCCGCCGACCCACTTAAACTTATCCTCCATATAATAGCTGGGGATACCCTCGCCCAACCCGGTGGCCATATAGCCGAACGCCGACTCAATATCGGGTATATTCGGGGAAGTCCGCACAAACGTCAAGCCCGTATCCTGCCAAACCATCTCCCGGAAATACCCGTCCATCGGCACGACCGTCACATTGGCGCCAATTTTCCTGTTGAAAAACAGAGCCAGTTCACCCGCCGTCATCCCGTGCGCCATAGGCAGGTTATCAATCCCCACAAAAGAGATAAACCGGTCCTCCAAAACAGGCCCATCCACAATCACACCGCCCACAGGGTTCGGCCTATCCAAAATCACAATCGGCTTGTTGTTCTCTCTCGCCGCCACTATACAATAATTCATGGTGGACATGTAAGTATATGTCCGCGAGCCGATATCCTGCATATCGAACACAAGCACATCAATATCTGCCAGCATGGCCCGTGTCGGCTTTCGTGTCTGCCCATACAAACTGTAAATGGGAATCCTCAGCCTGGGGTGTGTAGTGGACGGTACCCATACCCCCGCCTTCTCCGTCCCGTCAATCCCATGTTCCGGCGCATACAAGGCCACCAAGTCTATCTCCGGGTGTTCCGCAAAAATATCCACCAGGCTTCTTCCCCGGCCGTCCACACCGGTCTGGTTCGTCACCAAACCAACTCGTTTTCCGCGCACCAAATCCATCCGCGTCCGCAGAAGCACTTCATTGCCCAGCAGTACACGCCCGCTGTCACGTGCCACACCGGGGGCAGCCGTACTCAGCAGCAACATCACAACCAAAACAAAAACAATACACCGTTTCAACATATTCCCTCCTGCTCCTCATGCTGTCTGAAGCAACGGTCAATTGTTCTCCCCCGGCTTATTAAGTATATGACGCTAAAATACAAACCAGGGTTCCCATGTATTATTTCGACAAATATTTCTTATCTCCTGTATACATAATGCAAGACGTTTTATCAATAAATGGAATAAGCCCCGGTTACTCAGGGCAAACATTTTTCTTTGTTCTGCCGTTACATGGTTGTCATGATATCTATAAGAGTTAGGAAACCTACCCCTTGATTCGTTTGCTAAATTATTCGTTTCTGGGGATTTTAATGGGGAGGGTACGAAGCTTGTGGAACGATTTTCGGGTATTATATCGCAGAAATTGTCCGCATTGTCAAAAACAGAATGGCAGGAGGCTGACAAGTAATGAACACAAAGTTTAAACGCCACAGGCAGCAGTTGGAGAAAATGAGAAAAGAACTGCTTGACCAGATGGATGTAACGGAGGGTTTACTGGAGCACCAGGGGTTGAGGGAAGCAACACAGGAACTTTCTGTGATAGACAACCACCCGGCCGACATCGCCAGTGAAAATTATGAGCGGGCCAAAGATATTTCACTGCACAAAAAGAACGGGCTGATTCTGAGGAAAGTGGACGAAGCTCTGGAAAAAATAGATCTTGGTCTCTACGGTGTCTGCAAAAATTGCGGGAAAACAATCCCGGATGACCGGCTTGATGCCGTTCCCTACGCTGAGTTCTGTATTCACTGCAAACGCAAAGCGGAGGGGCCTCCGCACGATTATCCCAGGCCAATTGAGGAACTAAGACCGATGTCGCCGTTTGCCCGCTCCTATATGGGGGATAAGGATTATACTGGCTATGACGGTGAGGATGCGTGGCAGGACGTGGCTCAGTACAACAAGCTAAACCAAGTTTATTACGAAGAAACGAAAGATGAAAATGATGAAACAAACGGTGCTGTTGAAGATACGGATCGTATCTCGAACGAGGAATACCGCGATCAGCTTCCTGATTAGTTTCCCCTACATATTTCTGAAAAACATGAAGGCCGCAAACTCCTTTATTCATAGGAGTTACGGCCTCTTTTTCAGTTAATTTGCTGTCAAAGGCGGGATTATAGCACAGGCAAAAAGATGATTCAAAAAATCTTCTGTATTTCCAAAAGAGTTCGGCGCTGACGAGCAGCTTCAAAAAAAACAACAGACATGGCGACGGCAGCATTAAGCGATTCCACTGCTGCAGCAAGCGGAATCGCAACCCACGCGTCGGCTGCTTCAGCTACAAGCGGGGAAATTCCGGCTCCTTCGTTGCCGATTACTACCGCAGCCGGCATCGACCAGTCAAAGAGATCATAAGCAACAGTCGCTGTCGCGGCGGTGGCAACCAACGGAATCCGCCGCAATTGCAGTTCGCTTAACAGCTCGGCAGTCGCTGCTTCCACCACCGGCATAACAAAATGTGCACCCATAGCAGCGCGAAGCGTCTTTGGATTAGCGCTGTCGACCGTTCCCGGCAACAACACTGCGCCGGCGGCGCCGGCGGCAACGGCTGAGCGCAGCATGGTTCCCAAATTCCCCGGGTCCTGCACTGCGTCAACCACTAAAATTAGCGGCGCAGTATCGACAAACAGATCGGCCAAAGTATAGCTCGGTTTTTCAGCGATGGCTATGATTCCTTGCGGAGAGTCGGTAAATGCTGTGCGGTCAAAAAGTTTCTCTGCCACACGGACAATTTTAACGTTTCCTAAAAGCGGCAAGAGAAAAGGTAGTCGCTCAATATCTACATCTTCACGTACAAAAATCAGCTGAGGGACAACGCCACGGGCAAGAACATCGCCAACCAGCTTAACGCCCTCAAGCGGCAGCAGGTTTAGTTCATCACGAACACTCCGCTTTCTTAGATTGCGGTAAAGCTGGAGATATTTATTTTGTGCGCTTTCTATGACAGCAGGCATGCTAGATTTCGCTCATTTTTTGCAGACTAGTGTTTTCTCCGACCATAATTAACAGATCTCCGGCTTGAATTTTATCAGAAGCGCCCGGTGATACGCTGATATTTTTGTCAGCAGTGCGGATAGCCAAAACATTTACGCCGAATCTTGCGCGCAAATCTAACTCTTTCAAAGACTTCCCCACCATTTCAGCAGTTGCGATAAACTCAACGATGCTAAAGTCGGGCGACAGTTCAATAAAATCAAGCACATTAGTAGCAGCCAAATTATTGGCCACGCGAACACCCATGTCACGTTCAGGGAAAACAATTCTATCTGCGCCGATTTTTTGCAATACTTTACCATGCTGCTCAGTAAGTGCTTTGGTGACAATTTGTTTTACGCCCATCTCTTTTAAAACAAGGGTCGTGAGTATGCTCGCCTGAATATCTTGTCCGATAGCAACAATAACCACGTCAAAATTGCTTATTCCAAGCGACTTTAGCGCTGTTTCACTAGTGGAGTCAGCCACAACCGCATGGGTAACTCTATCCACAATTCCATCAATCCTGGATTCGCTAGTATCGATGGCCAGGACATCGTAACCCATTTCATACAGCTTTGCCGCAACACTGGCACCAAAACGTCCGATTCCAATCACCGCAAACTGTCTAGCCTTCACAGAATTCACTCCTTTAACCGATCATGATTCTCTCTTCGGGATATTTAACAGGCGCCTTCCGCATTCTTTTCGCTAGCGAGAACACCAGTGTCAGCGGACCCACTCGACCGGCAAACATGACTATAATAATAATCAAACGACCCGCAGGAGAAAGCTCAGTCGTAACACCGGTAGAGAGACCTACAGTGCCAAAAGCTGACATAACTTCAAAAAGCATATCCAATAAGGAGCCTCCTTCAGTCATCAGTAAAGCAAAAGTAGCAAAAAAGACTAAAGAAAATGAAATCATTGCTATCGAAAGAGCACGGCGCAAAATTTCAACCGGGATTTGTTTGCCGTAGAGCAGGGGATGTTCTCTTCCGCGAATGGTGGAAATCACCGCTACAACCAGCGCAGCAAATGTAGTGGTTTTAATACCACCACCGGTTGAAGCGGGAGAAGCACCAATAAACATTAGACCAATAATGAAAAAAAGTGTGTATGAGAACAATCCATCCATCGGCAAAGAATTAAACCCTGCCGTTCTGGGGGTAGACGCAGTAAAGAAGGCGTTGATAATTTTACTGCCTAAGCCAAGCTGTCCAAGCGTGGCAGGGTTACTGTATTCCAAAACAAAAATAATCGCAGTAGGCAACAATAACAACGCTAATGTGACTAATAGTACCATTTTCGTATGAAGCGAATAGCGAATAAAACGGCGTTTCTGATGAATTTCCATAATTACAGTAAAACCCAGTCCCCCAAGGATGAACAAAGCGGCGATTGTCAAAAGTATTACCGGGTCGTTGGCATATGGAGTCAAACTGGTAAATCCGCCCATCAAGTCAAAGCCGGCATTGCAAAAGGCAGAAATGGCATGAAACGCTGAGTAAAAAAGACCTCTCCACAAACCATACTGAGGGATAAACCTCGTACTCAGTAACAAAGCACCAATAGCCTCAATGACGAAAGTCAGCAACACGACTCTCAAAACAAGCCTGATTAAATCCTGCTGGGAAATCTGATTCATCGCCTCTTGGATCACCAGTCGTTCGCGCAAAGTAATCCTCTTGCCCATAAGAATAAATACTAATGTTGCGGCAGTCATAAATCCCAATCCGCCAATCTGAATCAAGAACATGATCACCGTCTGCCCAAACCTTGTAAAATATGTACCGGTATCAACCACGACCAGTCCGGTTACGCACACTGCGGAAGTAGCTGTAAATAGAGCGTCCAAAAATGGGATCCGCCCGGTATGTGTAGAAATAGGCAGTGAGAGCAAAACAGCGCCAAGCAAAATCAGAGCAGCAAAGCCGCCTACCAAGATTTTGGGCGGAGATACTTTGCGTGCCTGAAACGGATTGAAATACAAGGTCCCTGTCACCTCCTAAAAGGCGAAGCCAGAAGCAAAAACTTCTGACTTTAAATATGTTAAGTATTTAGATTTTAAAGGTTTTCTTTAGCAACACCAATTAATTGGCTGAAACTTTCCGTATCATTGACGGCAAGCTCGGCAAGCATTTTACGGTTAATATCAACACCGGCACGTTTCAGCCCATTAATCAGACGACTGTAAGACATCCCGTTTACCCTGGCGGCAGCGTTAATCCTGGCAATCCACAGCCTTCTGTAATCTCTCTTTAAATTGCGGCGGTCGCGATAGGCGTAGGCAAGTGACTTCATTACTGCCTGATTAGCTGTGCGAAACAGTTTACTCTTAGCGCCAAAATAACCTTTGGCAAGTTTGATTACTTTCTTATGACGTGCCCGACCGGTCACGCCCCTTTTAACCCTTGGCATGAAAAAACCCTCCTTGCATAGTTATATTCTTTAAAGTGTGCTGACATTTAGTTTGGCAGCATCCTAGCCACACGCTTGATATCGGAAGCGCTGACCAAAGTATTCTTGCGCAACCGACGCTTACGGCTGGGAGTTTTCTTCTCCAAAATATGTCGCGCATAAGCATGGCTACGCTTAAATTTGCCTGTTCCAGTTTTTTTAAAGCGCTTGGCTGCGCCGCGGTGTGTCTTCATTTTAGGCATAGCTGTTTCCTCCTAGTTCGATTTCGGCGTCAGAATCATAATCATATTCCGTCCTTCCACCTTAGGGACACGTTCCACATTGCCCAGGTCTTCCACTTCCTTCGCCATCCGCAGAAGCAGTTTCTGACCCATTTCAGGGTGGGTAATTTCCCGACCTCTAAACATGACGGTAGCCTTTACTTTATCTCCGGCTTCCAAAAACCGACGGGCATTTTTAAGTTTCACGTTAAAGTCATTATCTTCAATATTAGGACGGACCTTGACTTCCTTAACAGTGATAACCTTTTGGTTTTTACGAGCTTCTTTCTCCCGCTTGCTCTGCTCAAACTTGTATTTCCCAAAATCCATGATACGGCAGACAGGCGGTTTGGCAGCAAGAGACATAGCCACCAGATCAAGATTTTTTTCAGCGGCCAAACGTAACGCTTCTTTTAAAGGCATAATCCCCAACTGTGCACCATCCGTGTCTACCACCCGGACTTCCCGGGCACGGATTTGTTCATTAACAAGTAAGTCCTTGCTAATCTTGTATCACCTCCAAAAAAATAATTGTCACCTGTATTGCGCGGTAAGCTCATTCGGTTTCATACATAAAGAAAAGACGCAGGCGAATCCACCTGCGTTCATCTTCAACAAAAAATACGCTCATCCCAAACCGGCGATTATTGTTGACCCATGGGGCTGTGCCTGAGGGTGAGAAGCAGTGGCTTCTTCTTAAGTCAACTCAATATATCATACTCTAATCAAGAAGTCAACGGCGTTTTTCCTGAATTTCCAACTTAATCTTTTCAACAAATTCTTCGAGTTTTAAAGTGCCGACCTCACCTGAAGCACGTTCTCTTACGGCAACAGCTCCGGCATCCTGCTCCTTTTCTCCCACAACCAACATATAAGGAACCTTCTGCATTTGCGCTTCACGAATTTTGTAACCAACCTTTTCATTACGCAAATCGGCTTCTACCCTGACACCTGCTGCCCAAAGCCTGGCTGCAACATCTTTGGCATATTGATGAAACTTCTCCGTAATCGGCAATACCACAACCTGCTGAGGTGACAACCAAACAGGGAAAGCTCCGGCAAAATGCTCAATCAACACCGCCATAAACCGCTCAATAGAACCATATATTACCCGATGAATGACCGCAGGTCTATGTTTCTGCCCATCTTCTCCCACATAGGTCAGATCAAACTTCTCAGGCATCTGAAAATCTAACTGAATAGTACCGCATTGCCAAGTCCGGCCGATAGAATCTTTGAGGTGGAAATCAATTTTAGGTCCGTAAAAGGCACCGTCTCCCGCGTTAACCACATAAGTAATCTTCCGTTCTTCAAGCACATCCCGCAAGGCAGCAGTGGCAATTTCCCACATCTCGTCAGAACCCATCGCTTTTTCGGGTTTGGTAGACAGTTCTACGTGATATTCGAACCCAAATAAGTGATACATTCTATCTGTCAGGTCTATTACTCTCGCCACTTCGTCTTTAATCTGAGAGGGCAACATAAAAATATGAGCATCGTCTTGAGTAAAAGCTCGCACACGCATTAAACCGTGCAATGCGCCTGATAATTCATGGCGGTGCACAAGGCCCAACTCTGCCATTCGCAGCGGCAAATCCCGATAGGAATGCATTTTTGCTTTAAACAGTAACATAGCGCCGGGGCAGTTCATCGGCTTAACGGCAAAATCCTGCTCATCAATCCGCGTAAAATACATATTTTCTTTATAATGGGCCCAATGGCCCGAACGTTCCCACAGCACCCTGTTTAAAATGATCGGTGTTTTAATCTCCTCATAACCGGCTCGAAGGTGCTCCTCACGCCAGTAGGCTTCCAGTCCGTTGCGAACAACCATTCCCCTCGGGTGCAACAGGGGAAATCCCGGACCTTCTTCCAGAATGCTGAACAAATCGAGCTCACGGCCCAGCTTACGATGGTCACGTTTTTTCGCTTCTTCGAGACGATGCAGATATTCGTCTAAGAGCGCCTTTTTAGGGAATGAAGTGCCGTAAATCCTTTGCAGCATCGGATTTTTTTCACTGCCGCGCCAGTAAGCGCCTGCTAAGTTTAACAGTTTTACCGCTTTTACTCTACCCGTAGAAGGCAAGTGAGGGCCGGCACACAAATCTACAAAATCACCGCAACGGTAGCAACTAATCACCGCATCTGCCGGCAAATCTCTGATCAGTTCCACTTTATAACCTTCGCCTAGTTTTTCAAAATAAGACACCGCTTCTTCGCGGCTCAGCTCAAAACGTTCCAACGGCAAATCCTCTTTGATTATCTTTGCCATTTCCGCCTCAATCTTCTCCAAATCAGCCGGCACAAATGACTCATTGTAATCAAAATCATAATAATAGCCATCCTTGATGGCAGGGCCAATCCCCAATTTCACATCCGCAAACAGCCGTTTAACCGCCTGAGCCAGGATATGGCTTGATGTATGTCGATAGACTTCCGCCCCTTCGTCATCATCAAAGAACAAAAAACGCACATCCGCCTCTCCTGGCAAAACTGCTGATAAATCTTTGACGTCATTGTTTACTTTAGCAGCCGTCGCATCTTTCTTCAGGCGGCCGCCAAGCTCATTAGCAATATCGAGCACGCGGGCACCCTCAGGATACTCCCGCACAGAACCATCGATCAATCTCACCTTAGGCAAATTTCATCACTCCATTCTCCCCAAAATTGATTTGCGTCCATTGAAATTAAATAAGCCAAAACACCAGCAGCGCCTGTAACAAGCCTATCAGAAAACCAAGAACCGCGCCAAGCAATTCAATCTGCTTGAGTTCACTTCTTGCCACGCTTAACACAAGCCCCTCAACCTCAAGCAAAGGTAATGCGTTAATCTTTCCTTCCACGATAGCGCGCACATCCACCTGTTCCCGCATGTGTGCTACAAGCATTCCCACCATCTGCGGAAATTGATGCGCAAATTCAGTCCTCACCAAATCGCTTAACCGCTGGCTAAGAGTCTGACGCATTACTTTAGGCAAAACCCCAATCTTTTCTGCGCACCAGCGATCTACAGCATTACAAACCAACCGTTCTATTTCCTGCTGAATAGACGGCATGTCCAATTGTCCCGCCAGTTCGTCCACAGAAAACAGTTGCTCTGCCACCACTTCTCCGACAGTATAAGCAATCTGCCCTCTGCGTTTGGGAATAAGTCCCTGAAAGGTGAGAGGTCCTAGGCGGAGCGGTTGCAACGGCCGGAAAAGCAGACGAATCGCTAGCACATTGGTAACCCAACCTATCACCGCACCTGTTAAAGGCAAAAGAACAAAAACCATCCTCTCTCTCCTTTCATAACTTTATTTTACCACAAAAATAAAAAAGACGCTTTGCGTTTTTTATCAGCTGACACGTCTTGCAGGGCGGGTTTGAAACCCGCCCCTACGGGCTGCCGCCCCTTCGGCGAGCCTGCCGGCCCTAAGCACCTTTTAGTAGGGGCGGGTTTCAAACCCGCCCGAATCGCCCTGCAACACCTCTCATTCTCCTCACTCCACCTTTCCCCTCTCCCTTTGGGAGAGGGGAAAGGTGAGGGAAAGGGTTAAGGTAACAATAATAATTTCCTGCTACAAAAATTCCCCTCCCCTGGAGGGGTGCCCGCAAGGTTGTGGTCGCGTGCACGAGTGGGACAAATCACCTGTCCCCATGTATTTGACTCTCACTTTGGCAAAGTTTACATCGCCTGCAAAAAACTACCTTGCTCTCAAAGAGATATTTTAATGTTTCAACTGCCTGAGGATATAAAATGTAAATCTGTTTATGCAGCACCACACGACGCGGAGCCACACTAATCAACATGCTCACCAACTGATTTTCGACGTCTGTAACACTATCACAATCTCCCAACTGAATTTCTTGCCGGTGCTGCTCTAGCGGCTTAAAGTGCCGGTCAAGCAAGCGGGCAACTCCAAATTCATCTAATACCACGTGAACAAGTTTAATTTTCGGCTCCTGCTGTGTCATAAAATATTTCAGCAATTGTATAAATTCCTGATATTCCTTCTCCCAGAGAAAATCATCCACAGCTCTGTCGACATTTTTACGCAGAAAATCCAGCCAAGTCCGCAGACGAAAAAGGATAAACCCATGCAAATTCAGATATTGTTTTTGTGACAGATAAAGCTCCAACGCTTCCCGCACTTCTCCTAATAAATCTTCTCCCGACTCTTTGCTTCGTTCGCTTTGATAATACTTTAATGCCAGATGCAAGATTTCCTGTCGCTCATGGCGAGGAAAATAAAAGTATGATTGCCCAACAATTTCTTCAAGATAGTGGCAAGCCTGTTCCTCCATAATAAAAACAGCCAGATTGTCGGCTAAAGTTCTGCTAAACAGCTCCTCCTGGTCAAATGCAGCACCTTGACTATTTTCAATTTTACAGAACAAATGAGGCCATTGATTAATCATCTTCTCTGTGAAGTTTACTTTCCAGCCCATTTTACGAAAAAAAAACATCCTGACTCCCAGCTTTTCCGGCAGATCGGGAGTCTGATGTTTTAAGGCAATCGCATACAGGGACATTGGCATCTCCTCCTTCCCTAGTATTATATGATTGAGAAAAAAATTGTATACTTTTGACACTCTTATGCTTCGCGCTAAACAGATTTGCCGATCTCTTTTACCTATCCGCCGCCTAATCAAATAGACCCATAAAAGAAAGACGTGCGCCGCACGTCTTTCCTTTAATGCTTAGGCCTAAATGTCGCGCAATCTGTCTCTTCCGTATCTGAAGCATCCTGAGGCTGGATCTCGATGGAAGAAGCCAGGCAATGTTCTCCTTTATCCCAATACTCACATGTGTTCACAATACACTTTACCCTTGTAATCGGACTGGTTTCTTTTGAAACACGCATCTATTACCCTCCTTAAAATTAAATACTGAAGTTATACTTTACTGCTTTCGCATAGATTATACTCACAAAAAAATTTTTCTATAGTATTTACTCTATCAACTAAACATCCACGATTATTCAATATTACACAAGATTAGAATCTTGCTATTTTCCCATTTTTCTGTTACAGTTATTATGCGCTCAAAAATAAACGGGTCGTTAGCTCAGGGGGAGAGCACTACCTTGACACGGTAGGGGCCAGTGGTTCAAATCCACTACGACCCACCATAAAAAAAGTAAACCTGTCAGTGTCGACAGGTTTTTTATTGTTTTGCGTTATTGTCTTGCGAAAGTAAGTTTCAGTCTTAAGACTTTTCTAAGACAAATAAAATCTGACCTTCCTGAACAATATCATTCAGTTTAAAAACAATTTCACTGATCTGTGCGTCATAGGGCGCGATGACAGTTGTTTCCATCTTCATCGCCTCGATATTGGCAATTTCTTCGCCTTTGCTGACAATATCGCCCACTTTTAACTGACCACGCTTTTGATTGCCTAAGCGCCAAACGGTACCGTTAATCGGCGAGGGAACATCTTTTTCTCCCTTTGCCATCCTTATCTCTGTCTTTTTTACCCTTGGCGTCGTGACGGTATATACGCGAGTTTTATTATTTACACGCATGACAACATGAACCAATCCCTCATGTTCGCCGCCAATAGAAACCAGCTCAATGCAAAAAGGCTTGCCGTCAATTTCAAATTCAACTTTATCGCCCGGCTTTTTCAGCCCTTCGCGCCAAACCTTAGTAGGCAATACATAGGGCGCCTCACCAAAACGTTCTTTAAATTCGATATATTCCACGGTATCTTTCGGGTGCATCAAGTAGAGAATAAACTCTTCCTCAGAAGGATGTCGGCCGATCTCAGCACCTAATGCACTTCTTGCTACAGTCAAGTCTTCATCCTCAAGCGAGTCTAACGGAGACGCGTCTTCTCTATTTTGCAGCGCTTGGGCATACTCAGAGCCAAAAGCACTTTTATAAACCCATTCCGCAGGCCAGCCGATGGGAAGCTTGCCATAACGACCAAGGAGCAAATTTTTAAAATCCCCCGGCGCATTAGCAAAAAGTCGCAACAACTCTTTCTGTTCCTCTTGCTCCAAAGCTGAGAAATTTTGTTCTTTTTCAACAAATTTTTTGAGCAGGGCAATCAGATGCCGTACGCCCACTTCACCCCTTTCCTTAGCGTATTTATTGACCATCCCGCTACAGGTAGTCCAGGTAATCTGGGAACCGGGAGTTACATCAAAATAATGGATAATCTGGTTATAATATGACATCACAGTAAGAATAGCAGGCATTAAGTGTAAAAACCCGCCCTGCTGAGCCTGCTCAAAAGAACTGGGAAACGCTCCCCCAGGCATTCTGTGAGCAAGCACACCATGATCGAAGCCTTTAAACGGTGATTCCGCCCATTCATACTGACTTATCCATTCCCTCACTTTTTGTACGGCCTCTTCCGCCACAGCACGATTAAGATGCACAGGAATACCTGATTCTTCTAAATAGGCCTGCACACTAAGAATTGGAGGCTGGCCATAAAAACGAGTCAGAGAATCCTCCTCCACATCAACAATCTGGGCTCCGGAACGAACAGCCGCTAACAAAGCAGGCATAGCTAAACCGTCTGTAGTATGCCGATGATATTGAACTACCAGCTCCGGATATGCTGATTTGATACTGTCAACCAAGCTGGCTATACGCTTGGGACTGCCCACACCAGCCATATCCTTAATCACCATAATAATTTCTTCAGTTCCACCACAGAGAGCAACAATTTCCCGTACCAGCTTGAGATAATATTCATCTGATGCCCAAACAGCTTGAGTAAAAGAAAGCGTAGGCGCAAACAATCTGCCGCGCCTCATAATTACATCTGCCACCACACGCATATTGCGAATATCGTTTAAGAAAGAAAAACAACGCCAGACATCAATATCAACAGCAGAAACCACGTATTCAATAACATTGCGTGGATATGGTCTGTAACCCCAGAGACTTGCTTCACGTACCAACGTTTGCAATAGCACATTGGGCATTTTCTCCCGCAGACTGCGAAGCTCAACAAAGGGACTCTCCCTCCGACTCATTATGCCAACATGCCAGCGGGCTCCTCCATGACACTCCGCACTAAACAGGCCCATCTCGTTGTAAAGAGGAGCAAGTGCGGCTAAATCGTGATGACGCAGACGATTTTTAAAATCAGATTGGCCGGCATCACGCATCCCGGTAGATGTAAGGCATACTCCCGGCAGTTCACGAACAGCTTTTACTATTTCCCGCGGCGCCATGCCAGGCTTAACAAAAATATTTTGTGTCATAATTTTTTCCTCACATCCAAGCTTGCGGACCGAGGGCGGATATCTCCGCCACAAATCGGGCCACTTTTAGCGCTTCATCTTCATGGTCTGCCTCAACAAAGGTTGCTACCAAATCCCGCATATTTTCCTCAATAAATCGGGTAGAGAATTCGCCCGCTATAAAGGACGGATGCCGGATTATACTTAAAAGCAGCGGAGCTAAAGTCTTAACCCCTTCGACCCTCAAGTTGCGACTCAGTGACCGATCCATAACGCGGATCGCATCTGCCCGATCTGCGCCGGCTGACATCACTAACATAATAAGCGAGTCATAATAAGATGGAATATCCGCTCCTTCATAAACACCGGAAGAAATTCGGACCCCGGGACCGTGCGGTTCATGCAGTCGGCTTATTCTCCCAAATGAGGGGCTGAAGGTGCGGGGATCTTCTGCATTTAGCCTCGCTTCCATTGCCCAACGGTTAGGCCTAATATCATTTTGCACAAAGGGCAGCTTCTTGCCCATCGACACATCCAGCATAATCCCGACAATATCAAGACCTGTAATCAGTTCAGTAATCCCATGTTCAACCTGCAAACGAGTATTTACTTCCAAAAAATAATACTTTTGCGTCGCAGAATCAAAGAGAAACTCTACCGTTCCCGCAGTTGAGTAGCCGATTTGCTTCATCAGCGCCACTGCCTTACCGCAGATTTCTTGCCTTAAATCTTCGCTGAGTGAAGGCGACGGCGCCTCCTCAATAATTTTCTGATTGCGCCGCTGCAGAGTACATTCTCGCTCATAAAGATGAACCACATTGCCAAACTTGTCAGCTACAATCTGCACTTCAATATGGCGCCCACGTTCAATATATTTTTCCACCAGCACTTTATTATTGCCAAACGATTTTTGAGCCTCTGAACGCACTTGAGCCAGCGCCCTGGTCAGCTCAGCTTCAGACTCGACTTTGACCATCCCTTTTCCGCCGCCTCCGGCTGCCGCCTTGATAATTATCGGATAGGCAACATCTTTTTCCTTAAGCCAACGGATAATATCTTCTTCGGTATTAACCATGCTAATCCCAGGAATAGTCGGCACATTAACTTTTTCCACGATTTCCTTCGCTTTGATTTTATCACCCATATCCCTGATTACACCAGGCTCAGGTCCAATCCAAGTCAGCCCGGCATCAAGCACACGCTTAGCAAACTCATCATTTTCAGCCAAAAAACCCCAACCGGGGTGAACAGCATCAGCTCTGCTTTTCAATGCAGCTTCAATAATTTTATCCATATTCAAATAAGACTCACCGGGCGGTGCATCACCGATATGCACCGCAGAATCAGCCACAGCCACATGATGAGCCAAGCGATCGGGAGTGCTGTAAACAGCGGTAGTCTGGATCTTACGGTCAATACAGGTATGCATAACTCGTACCGCCGGCACACCCCGATTAGCGACTAAAACTTTGTTTATCTTTTTTGGCACAGACACGACACCTCTTCCTCTGTTTTGCCGGCAAGAAAAATAAGCATTCCGGTCTTCATTAAGCACACTTTTTGAAAAATAAACCGGTGCCGGCATTTCCGAAAAATAGGGAGAAAGATAGCTAGTAAAAAGTCCGGCATATATGTAGCGAACACATACACCGGACTGCATGTAACCGATATCACTACCTGCTAAATGCCCTCCGTAACTACTCTCTTGAAAATTTCCACTAATTAAAATAATAAAGCAAAAAGAGACAAATTTCAAGTGCATTTTTCTGATTTGCGAACCGACTGTGCATAAATTCACAAAAGATTGTCAAGCAGTTTTTGTCTTGGCTTCAACCGACTGCTGGTTCGGTATACATTTTTATCTGCGTTGCGCGACCATAGAGGAGTAAAGTATCTCCCGGCAACAGAATATCATCGCCACGCGGCGTATGAGTGACATTGCCATTGCGTGTAATAGATAAAACAATTACGCCACAGTCGTGCAGTCGAGTTTCTTTTAATGTGCGGTTTGCCAGCGGCGCATGCTGACTAGTCAGCACAACTTCGGAAACAGTATATTCATCATAGTTAAATAAAGCCTCTTCACTTAACTGACAAAAGTCTGAGCTTTTCTCTAAATTTTTTTCCAAATACCCTTCGAAGAAGGTAATAAATCTGGGATTACGCAAAAAGAAGAAAAGCAAAAGGAGAATGACGCCAAACAAGAGAATATCTTTAATTCCTCCCAGTCCGGCATTTAGGATACTGACAATGATTGAAATAACGAAAGCGAGCGCTATAGGCCCGCTGATCATCAGACCCATAGCGATTTTCCGCCTGACCGGATGCCTGGCAATTAATTCTGATTCTACTGTGGTATAACCATTTGCTGAAATGATGGAAACGGCTTGAAATTGAGTCGTATCACGATCCAAGCCAGTCAACTTAAACATAACTGTGGCTATTTCTATAATCAGAAAGATAAGCACAAAAATCAGAAATAACAATGCAAGCTCTATCCCCACAACAGCCGCCTCCCCTAACTTTATTACTGACACGAAAGCTTTTCTAAAACTATACCATAGGCGTCACTAAGCTACAAGCTTCCCCTTCCGATAAACTGTAAGGAGTGATTGAGAATGAATTACGAAACTCCCCTATACAGGCCGCCAAGCGAGGCACAAAGCCTGATTCTGCAAGCTACTATTGGTTGTTCACACAATGCCTGTACCTTTTGCTCTATGTATAGCAAAAAACAATTTCGCGTTCGCAGCCTAAAGGAAGTTTATGAGGATATCTATTGGGCAAGAGCCAATTTCGGCAATGTGCGGCGGATTTTTCTGGCTGATGGTGATGCGCTCTCTATGGAAACGGAAGCATTGCTTGCCATCCTAAATAAGCTGACTGATTCATTTCCGGAAGCGGAGCGCATCTCCATCTATGCCGGCCCGAAAAATATTTTAGCCAAAACAGAACAGGAACTGGTTGCCATTCGTCAAGCCGGCATAAAACTGGCTTATTTTGGCCTGGAAAGCGGAGATGCCGAAGTGCTTCAAACAGTCAAGAAAGGGGTTACTCCCCAGGAAATGATTGAAGCAGCAAGCAAAATGCGGTCAGCCGGGATAGAGCTTTCTTTAACTGTAATTCTCGGGCTTGGCGGCAAAGAGCTCTCAGGCAAACACGCTCTGCACACAGCCGAGGTCGTTTCCCGAATCGACCCGGAGTACCTAGCAGCACTGACGCTAATGGTAGAAAAGAGCACGCCGCTCGCAGCCAAAATTGCCGGCGGTGAATTTTTACTGCTCTCGCCACGTGAGGTGCTGCTCGAGCTGAAAATGATGCTAACCAACCTGGAAGTTAAACATTGTCTCTTTCGTTCTAATCATGCCTCCAACTATTTTGCGAGCGGCGGCTTACTGCCTGTTGACAAAGGACGGTTACTCGCGGAGATTGAGCAGGCATTAGGTGACTCAAGGCTGCTCAAAAATGAATATTTACGGGGACTTTGAGCTTTGAGTCGCTGTAAAAAATAAATTAAAACTATGTTTTTAATCACTACTCCCGGGCACACTAAAAATAGTGATTTAACGTCAAAACTAAGGGGATTTTTCTATGAAAATAAGAGACAGATTCACTTTGGGTATTGTCTGCGGATTAGCGGGTAACGTGGTTAAAATGTCCTTGATGTCACTCGCAAAGAAAAAGAACTGGGCAGAAATAACTGGCCAGGAAAAATCGGCGGGGATGCTCCTTCCTTCGCACCAGGCGTACAGCCCCTCTGGCAAAATCGTGGGAATTGCTGCCGATAATGTGGTGGCTGCTATGCTTGGTGTAGGCACGGTGTACATGCTAACCTCCACCGGCAAAGATAAAGCGCTTTTAAAAGGCTTAGCATTCGGCGAGGCTACATGGGTCAGCTTTTACGGCGTTCTTTCTACTTTGGGAGGCACACTGGTTGGACCTCTGTCCCCAAAAACAGTCCTTTGCGAAATGGTAGGCCACGCAGTCTTCGGCGCTACTGCCGCAATAACAGCAACCACTCTGGGCGATCCGGCTCTTTTTCCGAAAAAAAAGCAACTCACATTAACCGCGCCTATCCGATCATCTCAGGCAAACGACTTCTCAGCCGAAAAAACATTGAATGAGACGCACGCAAAAAACGGCTAGTTGCCTTCGACATTTTCCTGCCTCAGGGATAACCTGCGCATTGATTCAGCCAGAACGACTCCAAAGATAACGGCTTCAACTTTATAAACAAAAACTGTGTCCGAATTGATGGGAATCATGGGTGAGAGTTTAAATATTGTTGCCGCAGCATGAACTCCAAACCACACCGCGATGCCAAAAACGATCCCCTTAAAGAAAAGATATTTGTCGGTTACGAGAATCAGCCAGAAAGCAAACAAACTCCCTAAAAGACCGGCGAAAAACAGCTTGCCTGCTTGTCCGACCAGAGCCTGAGGAACAGTTTCATGTTGATGACCGTATAGCAATACTGCCGCCCAATCTAAATATAATAAATCAACAATCCCAATTTGTTTGGAAATGTAATTTATGATACACATAGTCACACCTGCTACCGTCCCGGCAATGAAGCCGTTTGCAAACCTGTCGTTCATCTCTCTCATCCCTCCATTCACATTATTCTGAACCGGGTTCTAAATTCTATACGCTCATAAAAACCCTCTCCCACTGGGAGAGGGTCAGGGTGAGGGCAGATTGAGGTTCCAAGTCTCTAACATACACCTATTCTCACTGAAACCCGCCCGAAAAGGAGTCGTCCTGCGGCACCCCCATTACGCCGGAAACAATATAATTTCCCGCTACAAAATTCCCCTCCCCTGGAGGGGTGCCCGCAAGGGCGGGGTGGTCGCGTGGACGAGTGGGA
>JAGXRV010000090.1 GCA_018335695.1 Clostridium sp. | reverse complement strand
AAAGGTCCGTCGCACTATCTCTGAGATTTACCCATCCAGCGAGTATGGTTTGGATCTTGCTAAAAAAGCATTTGAGGACAAAGTGCTTGCCAAACTGATTGGTAAAGCTACACCTATTGAACAGGACGAATATGACCGGATTAAAAAGCGATTGGAACCTGTCAATCACTCATCCTGTGCAACATAGATTGACATATTGCCTGAAAATCAATTATAATTTGAACATACTCTGAGGGCTTGGCTTGCTTTGTCCGAGGAGATTAATGTGAATCCTAAGTCCGAGGGTATTTACCTGAGGAGAAGGGGAGGGATTGTTTAATGTGCGAAAAACAAGCTTGCCAAGCAAACCGTAAGGTTTATTCGGCAGGCTTTTTATTTTATTTGTTTAGTTAGCGGGGAGGTGGCTGAGCTGGAAAAACGAATTGGCGTGGTCGGAATTGTGATTGAGGATCGGGAAAACGGCGTAAAAATTGTGAATGATATTCTCTCCAAATATGCTGAAATCATCGTCGGCAGGATGGGGATTCCCTACCGTGAACGCAAAATTGCGGTGATTTCACTGATAGTAGATGGAACTACAGATGAAATTGGCGCAATGACAGGTCTGCTGGGAGCAGTTTCCGGTGTTAATGTAAAATCAGCGCTAACGAGAAAATAAGGAGCAGTTATGCAGAAAAAATGTGAACGTATTATTGAGCAGGCATCGGCGGAGCATAAACTGGATAGAGACGAAATTGAAACACTTCTGAGTTGCGAAGGGTCGGAGCTTGATTTTCTTTTTGCCGCCGCAGACCAAGTGCGGAGAAGCTTTATGGGTGATGCAGTCCATCTGCGCGGCTTAATCGAATTTTCAAATTACTGCGAGCGCAACTGTGCATATTGCGGTTTGCGGGAAAGCCATAAAACATTGCCCCGTTATCGGCTGGATGCAGCTGAAATATTGGCTATCGCCGGTGCTGCTGTGCCGCTTGGCTATAAAACTGTCGTCTTGCAGTCAGGTGAGGACTCATACTACAGCGCAGAGATTATTGCCGAAGTCACCAGCCGGCTGAAGGAAGAATTGAGTTTGGCGGTCACGCTCAGCTTGGGCGAAAGAGCGGAGGAAGACTACAGGCTGTGGCGCGATGCAGGAGCGGATCGTTATTTGCTTAAACATGAAACGGCGGATGCAGAGCTTTACGGAGCGCTGCACCCTGATATGACTTGGGATAACAGGAAAAAATCTCTTTACACACTACGTGAACTTGGTTACCAGATAGGATCAGGCTGCATGGTGGGGTTGCCGGGGCAGACTTTGACATCGTTAGCAGCAGATTTGCTCTTTTTAAAGGAGCTGGATGTGGAAATGGCCGGGATCGGTCCGTTTATTCCCAATGCAAACACACCTTTGGCTAAAGCGCAGCGCGGGACTGTGGAAATGACACTGAAAATGATTGCGATTGCTCGGTTGCTTATGCCTCAGGCACATTTGCCGGCGACCACCGCGCTTGGCAGCATTGATAGTAAGGGTCGACAAAAGGCTTTAGTTGCGGGGGCAAATGTCGTGATGCCAAATATAACGCCAAACAAATATCGCCGACTCTATGAGATATATCCTAACAAAATTTGCCTGGATGATAATCCGGCTCACTGTCGTAACTGTATCGGCGGGATTATCAGCTCTTTGGGCAGGACTGTGGCGGAAGATGCAGGTCATAGTCCAAAAGAACAATTTGCGCTTGGTTTGCGCTGAGGCAAAAATGAAAGCAAAATGGAAAAGGTGAGATAATGCTGAATACACCGCGGGGAAATCGTTTGCATATTGCTATTTTTGGCCGCAGAAACGCTGGGAAGTCAAGTTTGATCAATGCGTTGACAAACCAAGATATCGCTCTCGTTTCTGCGGTGCCCGGCACTACCACTGATCCGGTTTATAAAGCAATGGAGATTTTGCCGATAGGTCCGGTGGTGCTGATTGATACTGCGGGAATTGATGATGAAGGCGAGTTGGGTGCGCTGCGTGTAAAAAAGTCACGCGCGGTTTTAAAGAAGGCTGATTTGGTGCTCTTAGTCATGGAGGCCGGCAATCAGGTTTCGCAACATGAAGCAATGATAGCTGAGCTTTGCCGTGAAAAGGGAGTGCCTTTGGTAGGAGTGTTGAATAAGTCTGACCTTAATATGGCGGCGGAAGAACAAAAAAAGAAGTATCACGAGAAGCTTGGCATAGAGCCGATAGTAGTCAGTGCCTTTACCGGTGCCGGTTTGCTTGAGTTAAAACTTGCTATCATCGCTGCCGCCCCCGATGCCTGGGATGAGAGAACGATTGTGGGCGATTTGCTGCAACCGGGTGATTTGGCTGTTTTGCTTGTCCCGATTGATAAGGCTGCGCCAAAAGGACGCCTGATTCTTCCTCAGGTGCAGACGATTCGCGATATCCTTGATCATCATGCGCTCTCTCTTGTCGTGATGGAGGGAGAATTAAAAGAGGCGCTTGCTCAGATTGCCGGGAAACCGAAAATTGTGATTACAGACTCGCAGGCATTTCTGAGTGCCGCGAAGGAAACTCCTCCTACTGTGCTTTTGACATCTTTCTCAATTTTGTTTGCCCGCTACAAAGGAGATTTAGCAGCCTTGGTTAAGGGTGCGAAAGCAATGGATAGTCTGCGACACGGAGATAAGGTATTGTTGGCGGAAGCGTGTACTCATCACCGCGTCGAAGGAGATATCGGCAGAGTAAAGATTCCAGCTCTGTTACGCCAAGCAGTGGGAGGAGAGCTGGAGTTTTCTTGGTCGAGCGGCTACGGTTTTCCGGAAAATCTCGCAGAATACAGATTAGTAATTCATTGCGGAGGCTGTATGATTAATCGCCGGGAAATGCTGGCAAGAATTGCTCAGGCTCAGCAGGCCGGCGTGCCAATTGTAAATTATGGTGTTGCTATTGCACATTTAATGGGTATTTTGCCGCGATCTCTTTCTCCTTTTCCCGAACTGCGGCAACTGTTGGAGGAGAAGAATGAGAAGAAAGGAATGATTGGTCATGTGTGATAATTTGGCCGTTAGCCGGCACAGTCAATGGTGTCCGGCCGACTTTATCAATGAAGAACAAATTAATAATCTTCTGGAACAGGGGAAAGCGGCTACGCACTCGATGGTACGAGCGCTTATTGCTGCCGCCCGACAAGCTCGGGGGCTCACTATTGCTGAAGTGGCCGTTTTGCTGCAGGTAACCGATAAGCAGCTGCTGTCGGAAATATTCGAGGCTGCGAAAGAAGTAAAACTGAAAATATATGGTAAAAGGTTGGTACTTTTTGCGCCGTTATATGTCAGTGACTACTGCATTAATAATTGTGCTTACTGCGGTTATAAACGGGAAAACGGTTTTCAGCGCCGCAAACTGACGAAAGCGCAATTGGTGGAAGAAATAAAGATACTGGAGAGCTTGGGACATAAGCGGATTGCGCTGGAGGCTGGCGAGCATCCGGCAGAATGTCCGCTTGATTATATTTTGGAAAGTATTCGCACCATTTACAGTATAAAGTTTAAAAACGGCAGTATCCGCCGCGTTAATGTTAATATTGCCGCCACAACTATAGAAGACTACAAACGTCTGAAAAGCGCCGGCATCGGCACTTATATCCTTTTTCAGGAAACGTATCACCGAAAAACGTATGAACTTATGCATCCTTCCGGTCCCAAAGCCGATTATGACTGGCATACTACCGCACATCACAGGGCGATGCAAGCCGGGATTGATGACGTCGGTTTTGGAGTTCTCTTTGGGCTCTATGACTATAAGTTTGAAGTGTTGGCTATGCTGCAGCACGCTCTCAGTCTTGAAGAGCGATATGGAGTAGGGCCGCACACCATTTCCGTGCCGCGTCTGCGTCCGGCCTTGGGAATGTCTTTGGAACAGTTTCCCTATCTGGTTTCTGATGCTGATTTTGCCAAACTGACTGCTGTCATTCGTCTCGCCGTTCCTTATACCGGCTTGATTCTCTCTACAAGAGAGAAACCGGCGCTGAGGGAAAAATTGCTTAACTATGGAATTTCGCAGCTCTCCGCCGGCAGTTGCACCGGCGTAGGGGGATACAAACGCGAGAAGCATCGTAGTTTCGAAGAAGATGATGCCAAAGCGCAATTTTCTGTTGATGACCACAGAACTCCCGATGAAGTGGTGCATAGCGTTTGTCAGTCCGGCTATCTTCCCAGCTACTGTACCGCTTGTTATCGGCAAGGGCGCACAGGTGATCGCTTTATGGCTTTGGCAAAAAATGGCCAAATCCAAAACGTTTGCCAACCAAATGCCTTATTAACCTTTAAAGAGTACCTGCTTGACTATGCTTCACAGGAAACACGCAAAGTCGGGGAGGAAACAATCAAGTGTCATCTGGAGGAAATCGCAAACGAAAAAGTGCGCTCCGTTACACGAGAACGCTTGCAGCGTATCGAAGCAGGTGAGCGGGATATTTATCTTTAAAAGCGAAAGCAATTTTTTCAGAACGAAGTCATAAACTTGAATTGTATTGTGCCGGCGATACCTGGAAACTGTCTGTTGCTGTCCGTTTTCTTTGACAACTTTGTCTGTTTTTTGGACAGCCTTCATGCTATACTAAACTTGTAGCTTGTTTGGAAAGGGTGAAGGCGGTGCCCATTGTAAAGACAGAGTCTGAACTTTGTAAACGATGTTACGCATGTTTGCGTAACTGTCCCGTAAAGGCGATTAGAGTAAAAGACGGTCAGGTTAGTGTTACCGAGTCTATTTGCATAACTTGTGGCACTTGTAAAAATGTGTGTTCTCAGGGTGCGAAGCTGGTGCAGAACGATGTTGCAGGCGTTTTGCAGTTGCTGTCACGCAAGAAGCTGGTTGCAGCGCTTTTGGCGCCATCTTTTGTAGCTGCGTTTGACACAGCTCCGGAGCAGTTAGTGGGCGCCTTGAAAGCAGTCGGTTTTGACAAAGTGTGCGAAGTGGCTTACGGCGCGGAGCTTGTTGCCCGCGAATACAGCCGACTTTATGCGAACAAACGGACGGCGGCTCCGCTGATAACTTCCCCATGTCCCGCTATTATCAACCTTGTCGAAAAATATTACCCACGCTTAATCAGCCAGCTTATCCCTGTAGTTTCTCCCATGATTGCCTCCGCCCGGGTGGCAAAAAAACTTTATGGTGAGCAGGCGGGCATCGTTTTTATCGGACCTTGTATAGCCAAGAAAAGCGAAATTGACCATCTGTCCGTGGCAGGCGAAGTAGATTTCGTCCTGACATTTTCCGAATTAAAAGAATTGTTTTCTGAAAATGGCATAACACTTTCAACTGTTCAGCCGGCGAGCTTTGACGGACCCGGCGCTTCATTGGGAGGCGTCTTTCCTTTGGCCGGCGGGCTCTTAAAAGCGGCCAGATTGCAAAATGATATTTTGGATCAGAGCAATGTGGTTGTCGAAGGCTTGCAAGACGTTATGGAAACACTTAATGCTATTGAGGCAAAGCAGTTTTCTTCCGCGCTGGTTGATATCTTGTTTTGCCGGGGCTGTATAGATGGTCCTGATTTATGTGATTCGCACAGTTCCAATTTGCGCAGGAAAAAAGTGGCTAATTATGTGCATCAACGTGCCAATTTTGTCTCTCCCACCCCGGCAGTATTTGTGGATCTTTCCCGTAAGTTTACTGCTCAAGCTAAAAAGAAAGTGAGACCGAGTGAAGAGCATATCCGGGAAATTTTAAAAGTCACCGGCAAGTTCAAAGATACAGACGAGTTAAATTGTGGAGCTTGCGGATACAATACTTGCCGGGACAAGGCGGTGGCAGTCTATCTGGAGCTTGCGGAAGTAAATATGTGCCTGCCGTTTCTCCTGCATAAGTCGCAACAAGAGATTTCGCACTACCGCCAGGAGATCGAGCGTATGGAAGTTCTAAGCGGTATTTCAAGGCAAATTATCGGTAATTCCAAGCAGATCCAGGCGGCAAAAAACTTTGTTATCAAGGCGGCGCAAAGCAGCTCTACTGTTTTGTTGCTTGGGGAGAGCGGCACAGGCAAAGGGCTTTTTGCTCGTGCAATTCACTTTGGGGGGGCACGCAAAGAGGGTCCGTTTATCAAAGTGAATTGCAGCGCTATACCGGAGAGTTTGCTCGAATCTGAACTTTTTGGCTATGAAGAAGGAGCGTTTAGCGGCGCTCAAAAGGGAGGCAAGACGGGTAAATTCCAAGTTGCTGACGGCGGCACGATTTTCCTTGATGAAATAGGCGATATGCCTTTAAACATGCAAGCAAAAATGTTGCGCGTTCTCCATGAGAGAGAGATTGAACGTGTCGGAGGACATCATAGCATCCCGATAGATGTTAGGATTATTGCTGCTACAAATAAAGATTTACGCAAAGAGGTCAGGCTTGGTTCTTTTCGTGAGGATTTGTATTATCGCTTGGATGTGCTCACTTTATCTCTGCCTTCACTGCGAGAGGTGCCTGCTGATATTCCGCAGCTTGTTGAAAATTTAATTGAGAGAATTTGCAAGAAGTATCATATCCAGGCAAAAACTGTAAGCGAAGATGTAATGAGCATTTTTTGCCGTTATTCTTGGCCAGGGAACGTCAGAGAGCTGGAAAATATCTTGGAAAGGCTGCTCAATATGGTGGAAGAAAGAATTATTGGCGTAGAACATTTGCCGGCTTATCTTTGGCAGCATATTCAAGGCGATCGTTTTTTAAAGTCAGGACCCAGCTTAAGCAATATGACGGCTGAAATAGAAAAAGAAGCAATCGTTAACGCTTTAAGGGCAACAAAAAATAATCGTTCCAAAGCTGCCAAGATTTTGGGTTTGCATCGCTCTACCTTCTATGAAAAGTTAAATCGTTATAGTTTGTTATAAGACAATTGTGCCCTCACCCTAACCCTCTCCCAGGGGGAGAGGGGATGTTCTTATACTATCTTCCAGGGGGGGAGAGCCTTGCACCACCCTAAGGAGGGAGAAGGCGACGGATTCTTTTATACACCTTTTGTCGGCGGTCAGTACTATCGCCGGTAGCCGCCTAATGGTGGAGAGGGCGACGGATTCTCTTATTCCCTCTCCACCCTATGGGGGGAGAGGGCTAGGGTGAGGGGGCGCAGACGAAAAGATTGAGCTTGTAAAAATTATGTTTGTGGCCGGCTCTTTTGCTGGCGTCAACGATTCTGATATCTGAAATTTGACTTCAAAGCTGAATCCGCCTATTAGGGGCGGTTTTTATTTGCTAAAATGCTAAATTACCTTAACTTCATGGCAGGCAATAAAGTCAAGGTGTCTATGTATTTGTACACTGTCTATTTTTCGGACAGCAGACGTAAGTGCCCATGATTTCTTAATATAAATTTTGTGAAAATTTTAACTGTTTCAAATTTGGACAGTCTGCTTTAAGCTTGTCGTCCTTAAAATTCTGACTATTATGCTTGTTTTGCATAACTTTTCTTCTCTTCGAAAACTTGGCATGGTTATTGCTTATAAAACAGTTAGTAAATAGTTTGCGTTTTCCACTACGATAGGTGAATGCAGAGAATTTGGTTCATGATTGGGGGGCGGCTATGAAACTTGTTGAAATTAAGCAGATTTTAGATGCCACTTTGCTTGCCGGAACCGAGTTTAATGACACTCAGGTTTACTGCGTCTGCGATGCAGATTTAGTAAGCGACGTTCTCTCACTTGAATCCCTAGGTTCAGACGGCGTTTTGCTTTTGACTTCATTAATTGGTCCGCAGTTAACTACGCTGATATCTCTTACGAATATAAAAGCCATTGTTTTTGTGCAAGGAAGGCAGCCGGGCGCTGATTTTCTTCAACAAGCAACTAAAGACGGCATTAACTGTTTTAGCACTCCGCTAGCTAAATATGAAGCAGCCGGACTTCTTTTTCAAGCTGGGCTCCCTGGGACTAAGCGGGTTAAAGAGAAAGCGGAAATTGTCCCGCAGAGCGAAGAAGAAAAGCTTATCACAATTGTTGAATACCCCATCAGCGGCGGTGATTTCCTTGCGGCAGGTCATGTCACCAAAAAAATTAAGCAGCGCCTGGAAAACCTGGGTGTGCACCACAAAACTGTGACTCGGGCAGCCATCGCCGCTTATGAGGCGGAACTGAACGTGATTATTCATGCTCGTTGCGGCAAGCTGCAGTTGAAACTGGGTCCAAATAGTGTCCTTATAATTGTGGAAGATGATGGGCCCGGTATTTTAGATATCGATTTGGCTATGCAGGAGGGCTATTCCACTGCGCCGCCGGCAGTACGGGAAATGGGTTATGGCGCCGGCATGGGCTTGCCAAATATCAATCGCTGCGCAGATAGCCTGATTATGCAATCAGAAGTGGGAGTTGGAACAAGGCTTGAGATACTGCTTCGTTATTAAGTGTCGGAGGCTAGGAAAAGAATGAGCACAAAATATCGCCATTCGGTTTTCTTAAAACACGAAAAATGTATCGGTTGCGTCAACTGCATTAAACAGTGCCCGACGGAAGCCATTCGTGTTCGCCAAGGGAAGGCAGTGATTTCCGAAGAGCGTTGTATTGATTGCGGAGAATGTATTCGCGCTTGTCCTAATTTAGCTAAAGCTGTGGTTACCGACGGGCTGAATGCGTTGGTAAGCTACCCATACAAAATTGCACTCGTCCCGCCATCATTTTATGGTCAGTTTAAGAAAAGTACCACTATCTGTCATGTTCATGCCGCACTTCGCCAAGTTGGTTTTAATCACGTGATGGATGTTGCCTTTGCTGCTGAAATCATCTCCGAAGAAATTAAAAAGATTCTGCACGAAAAGAAAAATAACGACCCGCTGATTTCCTCCGCTTGTCCGGCTGTCGTTCGCTTGATACAGGTAAAATTCCCCGGGCTCATTCCACAGCTTATCCCACTGGAGTCTCCTATGGAGCTTGCCGGCAGACTTGCTAAAATTTATGCCGCCCGCGATAGTGGCTTGTCTCCGGAAGAGATCGGCACATTCTTTCTCACACCCTGTTCTGCCAAAGCTTCTGCCGTCAAAAATTTGCTCAATCAAAGCGGCCATAGCGTTGATGGGGTAATTTCTGTGGCGGAAATTTTTCCTAAAATTAGGGGACTGAGCAACCCGGATACTGACTTTAAATTTATGGTGGCACCGGGAGTTCGTGGAATCAAGTGGAGTATGGCTGGCGGCGAACAGGCGGCAGTGCAGGCGGCGAATTATTTGACGGTGGATGGCATCCGTAATGTGCAAAAGGTATTAGAGGAAGTTGACATGAATCGTCTGCAAGGTGTTGATTTTCTGGAGTTGCAAGCGTGTGACGGTGGTTGTGTCGGAGGGTTTCTTAATATTCAGAACCGTTTTCAAGCCAGAGTGCAACTGCGCTGGCTGATGAAAGAACAAGGTTCGTTATCTGCCCAGTTGGAGCGGGCAACGCCCTTCTCAGCCGAAGAACTGGAGGTAAAAGAACAAATTGTAATGCCGGAAACTATGAGTACAGGAGCTTTCGCTCCGGATTTGGAAGAAGCAATCAAAATTATGAAAAAGTACGATCTTGTATTGGAACAGTTGCCCGGACTTGACTGCGGCTCCTGCGGTTCGCCAACGTGCAAAGCTCTGGCAGAGGATGTAGCTCTAAATAAAGCGCTGGAAGTAGATTGCATTTTTAAGCTGCGCGAAAAAATTATGTTACTGGCGGATGAAGTGTTGGTTTTGAGCAAGATTCTCCCGCCTTCCCTTAATCGAAGCGTAAAAGATAAACCCAAGGAGAGTGACTGACTTGCTTCTGAGTCAAATAGCAGAAGAATTGAAACTAAATAGATTAACCGATTTCCAAGCGGCTGAAAAAACTGTAGGCGGTGTATATGTCGCCGATTTAATCAGTTTGGTTATGGCAAATGCCAAGCAAAATGATCTTTGGTTGACGCATCAGGGGCATCAAAATATCGTGGCGTTAGCCTCACTTTTACAGTTATCTTGCGTAATTATCGGCGGCGGAATGCCTTGTCAAGAGGAAACTATCCGCAAAGCAAATGAGGAGAAAATTTTCTTGTTTAACTCGATGCTGCCAATCTATGAATTAGCAGGGAGATTGTATCTCCGCGGGCTGCAGCCCAGCGCCTATGCTGAGATGGATTAAAGCTGATTTGCACGTTCATACTGTGCTTTCAGCCTGCGCTGAGCTAGATATGAGTCCGCGTGAGATTATCAACACCGCTAAGCTTTTAGGTATCAATTTGCTTGCCGTCACAGACCACCATGCCATTGATAACGTGGTTGCCTGTCAGGAAGCAGCCAGAGGCACCGGTATTACGGTACTATTTGGTATGGAAGTGCAAACGCGGGAAGAAGTGCATTTGCTTTGTCTTTTTCCGAATGAATTTTTGGCAAACTCTTTTGCCGCTTTAGTTGATCAACATCTGCCACGAAGCATGCTGTCTTTGCATACAGGGGAGGTGCAAGCCGTTGTAAATGCCAGTGATCAAGTTGTCAGATTTGAACAGCGGAAATTATTGGCATCGCTCGATTTATCTGTAGAAGATGTCTGCAATGCAGTTGCCAGGCATCAGGGTTTGTCCATCGCCGCCCACGTTGATCGCCCTCAGTACAGTCTGTTAGGAAACTTGGGTTTTATCCCGCCGGGGTTGCCGGTAGCCGCACTTGAGACAATTTCGGATGCAGCCGAATTGCATAGAAAGCATCCAAGCACTGTGGGCTATCCACTGCTTTGCTCTTCTGACGCCCACAGTCTGCCGATGCTCTACAAAGAAAAATATACCTATTTTTATGTGGCAGAGGATGTAACCCTCTCTGAAATCAGTATGGCGCTAAAGGGGGAGGGTGGAAGAAGAGTCTGTATTAAAACTGAAGCAAAGATTAAAATTTAAAACTTCAAGGAGGATCTACATGGCACTCGAACAAGTCAAATTGGAAAAATGTACTGAGTTTATCTCTGACGGCATGTTTCACAAGTTGGAAGCACTGCTGCAGAAGGATAAGAAAAGCCCTGAGATGTTAATTTCCGTCTTGCAGCAGGCGCAAAACATCTACGGTTATCTGCCGGAAGCCGTCCTTTTGCGGATTTCGGAAGCACTGGATGTTCCAAAAGCAAAAATATATGGAGTGGTGACATTCTATTCCCAGTTTCATCTTAAGCCGCGTGGACGAAATGTTATTCGTGTCTGCCAGGGAACGGCTTGCCATGTGCGAGGTGTTTCTCGGATCGTAGGTAAAATTAAGGAAGAATTAGGTGTCGACGTCGGAGAGACTACTGAAGATCTGCGGTTTACTTTTGAGTCGGTTGCTTGCATCGGCGCTTGCGGACTTGCTCCTGTAGTCATGATTAACAGTGATACGCATGGACGCCTTACGGCGGATAAAGTGCCTCTCATTCTTTCTTTGTACGAATAAGGGGGCTATAGCATTGCAGGAACTTTCGCTCCATATTCTTGATTTAATTCAAAACAGCGTGGAAGCCGGGGCGAAGAAAATCACACTGGTAATCAAAGATGCACCGGAAGAAGACGAGTTGTCTATTGTTGTGACGGACGACGGTTGCGGCATGAATGCGGAACAATGTGCCAACGTCACTTCTCCGTTTTGCACCTCTCGCCAGACAAGGCGGGTTGGGTTGGGTCTTGCTTTTTTGGAGATGGCGGTAACACAGTGCGGAGGAAAGTTGCGGATTGAATCCAGTCCCGGTTACGGCACTGAAGTAATGGCAATATTTTCACATAGTCATCCCGACAGACAACCAATGGGCGATATCGCCGGGACAATCGTTAGTGCGTTAATGGGTGAAACAGAGGTGACATTTGAATATCTGCACATCTATAAAAATAAAAAATTAAAAATTTCCAGCTTAAAGTTCGCAGAGTTTTTGGGTATTGCTTTCCGCTTTGACCGCCCGGAGCACTTGAGCTTGTTGGAAGAAAATATTCGCGAACAATTGCAGACAATCTACGGAGGTGAATCTTCATGAACAAATTGCTGAGTATGGAAGATCTGCGCGCACTCCGCAAGGATGCGCTAGGTGAAATGGCTGCCCGTCAGACGTGTGATATTCAAGTCATTGTCGGCATGGGAACCTGTGGCATTGCCGCCGGTGCCAGAGAAGTCGTTACAGAGCTTTTAAAAGAATTGCAGCGCAGAAACATTAAAAATGTAAGTGTCACAAAGACCGGCTGTATAGGGATGTGCGAAAGGGAGGTGCTCCTTGATGTGGTGCGCCCCAATGAGGATCGCGTTACTTATGGCCGGGTTGTACCGAGGGACGTGTCAAGGATTGTGGGCGAACATATTGTTAATGGCCGTGTTGTGGAGGGCTTGGTGGTTGGCAGAATTGCCAGGTAAAATTGCGCCGCAGTAAAGCAGCTTAAGAAAGGGGAAGAGAGTTAACGTGGTTTTTTATCGTGGGCACGTGCTGATTTGCGGAGGAACAGGTTGTGTTTCTTCCGGTTGTAAGGATGTTATAACCGCTTTTCAAGAAGAGTTGCGCAAGAAGAAATTGGATGAGGAAATTAAAATTGTTGAGACCGGCTGTCATGGCTTCTGTGAAAAAGGACCGCTTGTCATCGTCTATCCTGAAGGCGTGATGTATTGCCGGGTAGAAGTTAAAGATGTGCAGGAAATTGTCAGTGAACATTTAATGAAGGGACGTCCTGTAGCCCGGCTTTTCTTTACCGAACCGCTTTCTCTCGACAAAGTACCCAAATATCAGGAAATTGATTTTTATCGCAAGCAGCAACGGATTGCTTTGCGTAACTGCGGTTATATAGATCCGGAAAGCTTAAACGAGTACCTTGCCCGTGGCGGCTACGCAGCGCTTGAAAAGATGCTTTCTGAAATGACTCCTGAAGAAGTGACTAATGCCGTAAAAGCAGCCGGTTTGCGCGGACGGGGTGGCGGCGGTTTTCCCACTGGGACAAAATGGGAGTTCTGCGCCAAAGCAGCAGGAGAGAAAAAATATATTATCTGTAATGCTGATGAAGGGGATCCCGGTGCTTTTATGGATCGAAGCCTGCTTGAAGGGGATCCGCACAACATTCTAGAGGGTATGATGATTGCCGCCTATGCCATCGGAGCAGATGAGGGCTATCTTTATATCCGCGCTGAGTATCCGCTTGCGATTAAGCGCATTCAAACAGCGATCAGCCAAGCCGAGGAACTCGGCTTGCTTGGGAAAAATATTCTCGGCACAGATTTCAGCCTTACTTTAAAAATCAAAGAAGGCGCCGGCGCTTTCGTTTGCGGTGAGGAAACAGCGTTGATTGCGTCCATCGAAGGCGAGCGGGGCATTCCCCGGTCCCGGCCTCCCTTCCCCGCCGTCAAAGGCCTTTTCGGTAAACCTACAGTAATTAATAACGTGGAAACATTTGCAAATGTGCCGCAAATCATTCTGTACGGTGCCGATAAATTTGCCGCCGTCGGCACAGAGCGCAGCAAAGGGACGAAAGTATTTGCCCTCACCGGCAAATTGCGTAATACCGGTCTGGTGGAAGTGCCGATGGGGATTACCATGCGGGAAATTATTTACGAAATTGGCGGCGGCACGTTCGAAGGGAAAAAGTTTAAAGCCGTTCAAATTGGCGGACCCTCCGGCGGATGCCTCCCTGAAAACAAATTGGACTTGCCGATTGATTATGACTCCTTGATTCAAGCCGGCGCCATGATGGGTTCGGGTGGTTTGGTAGTTATGGATGACGAATCTTGTATCGTAGACGTGGCGCGCTACTTCTTGACTTTCACTCGTTCTGAATCATGCGGCAAATGTACCCCGTGCCGGGAAGGGACGATGCGTTTGCTGGAGATTTTGGAGCGCATTTGCGCCGGACAGGGTGTTCCCGAAGATATCGCTAAGTTGGAGAAGTTGGCTTATACAATTAAGGCGAGTGCTCTTTGCGGTCTAGGGCAGACTGCACCCAACCCGATTTTAAGCACTCTGCGCCATTTCCGTCATGAATATGAAGCCCATATTCATGACAAGAAATGCCCTGCCGGTGTGTGTCAGGCTCTCTTCTATTATCGAATTGACGACCACACTTGCGTAGGCTGTACTGTTTGCGCAAAGATTTGCCCTGTGGGTGCAATCAGCGGAGAGCGCAAACAAGCTCATCAACTTGATATGGTTAAGTGCATCAAATGCGGGGTCTGCGTGGAGCGTTGCCCATTCCATGCCATTGTTAAAGAATAATCCTACTGCAAGGAGAGTGTGAAAACAGTGGAAATTGTTACAGTTAAAATCGACGGCCACGATGTCCAAGTCGAGAAAGGTGCCACCATCTTGGACGCAGCAAAATTGGCCGGCGTAAAAATACCGACTCTTTGTCATCATCCGATGTTGCGCCCTGATGGCGCATGCCGCATTTGTGTGGTAGAAGTAGCCGGCGCCCGCAACCTGGCAGCCGCCTGTGTAATGCCGGTAGCAGACAAAATGGTAGTCAATACTAATACGCCGATGGTGCGTCAAGCTCGACGCGTAAATCTCGAGCTGATTCTTGCCAATCATCCATTAGCCTGTCCTTCCTGCAAACGAAATCTCAACTGTGAATTGCAACAGTTAGCACTCGACATGGGTGTGAGTGAGATTCCCTATGAAGGACGCAAGCGGGAACTGGAAATAGATGACTCCAGTCCGGCGCTTGTTCGTGAGCCTAATAAATGTATCTACTGCAGTCGTTGTGTTCGCGTTTGCAGTGATATTCAGTCGGTGGACGCTCTTTCTTTCTATCGCCGTGGCTTTGATACCGAAGTGGGGCCGCCCCCGGGAGCGGGACTGATGGATAGTGTCTGCGTCCAGTGCGGTCAGTGCGCTGTAACCTGTCCTGTGGGCGCCATCTATGAACGTTCTGCCGTTGATGATGTGTGGCAGGCAATTTCAGACCCAAAGAAACATGTAATTGTGCAAACCGCTCCGGCTGTGCAGGTTAGTATAGCTGAAGCTCTAGGCCTTGAACCGGGCTTGCCGATGACGGGCAAAATGGCGGCGGCATTGCGTCGTCTCGGTTTCGACAAGATTTTTACCACCGAGTTTACCGCAGACCTGACGATTATGGAAGAAGGCACAGAACTTTTGGGCAGACTAAATAACGGCGGGCCTTTGCCGCTGATTACTTCCTGCAGTCCGGGCTGGATTAAATTTGTTGAGCATAACTTTCCGGAATTCTTAGAGAACCTTTCCACTTGTAAGTCGCCGCAGCAAATGTTTGGCGCATTAGCTAAAACATTTTATGCTGAGAAGCACGGTATAGACCCGGCTAATATCTATTCTGTGTCGTTAATGCCCTGTACCGCTAAAAAGTATGAAGCGGCAAGGCAGGAAATGAATGCCAGCGGTTACCGGGATGTGGATGCCGTTCTCACTACGCGTGAATTAGTGCGCATGATCAAAGAAGCATCCTTAGATGTCTCGAAACTTGATGATGAGGAATTTGATGTACCTTTTGGCATACTGACCGGTGCGGCTACTATTTTTGCAGCCACCGGCGGCGTGGCGGAAGCAGCTTTGCGTACTGTTTATGAACTGGTGACGGGCGAGGAGATACCTACTTTTGAATATAATGCCGTCCGTGGTCTAAACGGTATCAAAGAAGCAACAGTAAAACTAAACAATGTTGACGTAAAAATTGCTGTTACCAGCGGCCTAAAAAATGCGCGTGAAGTTATGAACCGTGTCAAAAGCGGTGAAGCCGACTACCACTTTATTGAAATAATGGGTTGCCCCGGCGGCTGCATTGGCGGCGGCGGTCAACCCATAAACGGCGGCTCAGATTACCGCACTAAGCGCGCCTCCGGCATCTATCAAATTGATGCCGCCAGTGCTGTGCGCAAATCCCATGAAAACACCGCAGTTAAACAACTCTACAAAGAATTTCTCGGAGAGCCAAATAGTCATAAGGCTCATAAACTTCTTCATACGCATTACACTCCGCGCAATCGTTATTAATAACGCTTGCACGAATTGATACTTTAACACACCTCCCTTACCCGGGGCTAAGACAGACCGGGTTTTTTTATGCAGAAATTCAGTCTGCCGTTCAACTACCCTGCTTTTCAACAACATCGCTTCCGCTCACACGGTCTTGATTAAGCAGTCATTTTCAGGTATAATGCATTTGCGGGCGCCTGTAGCTCAGGGGATAGAGCGACGGATTCCTAATCCGCAGGCCGCAGGTTCAATTCCTGCCAGGCGCACCATCTGTGAGACTGTAGAACCACCCATGAATAAAGGATTTATGGGTGGTTCTTTTTTATAAAATCAAACCAAAATATAGACTATATTCAGGTGTTAAGAAAGTACATTCGCCCAAATTTGACTTAATAATATATTCAGCTTAATTCCATTAATAATATCTGTTAACCTGACTTACTTAAAGCTTAAACTAAAGGACAAAAGTACGCGAAATAAGAGCAGGTAAGTCGCTGAATATGACGAAATATTGTCTATTATGGATAACAACCATCCCGAAAAAGATCTGGTCGCCCAAGCCAAGCATTGTCCGGAGGCTTTTGGTCGGCTTTATGACCAAAACTATTCAGCTATACTAAACTATTGCATCCGTCGAACCGGTGATGTTGAGCTTGCCCAGGATATCACAGCCGAAACCTTTGTGAAAGCACTAAAAAATATCGGCCGCTATGAGTGGCGAGGCGGTTCATTTTCTGCCTGGCTTTACCGCATTGCCGGTAATGAGTTGAGCAGTTATTTTCGCAAAGGTGTTTACAAAACGGTTTCCCTTGAACATTTGCGTGAAAGTCAGGGCTTTGATCCGTCATCGCAGGTGGAGTTGGAAGAGGAATTGATTGCGGCAGAGGAGCAGTTGGCGCGATTTCAGGAATTCCTCTCTTGCCGACAAAAAATCAGTCAATTGCCGACAAAATATCAGGAAGTAATTACCCTGCGTTTTTTTGCTTGTAAGAGTCTCAAAGAAATAGCCGAAATATTGGGCAAACCGGAAGGAACGACAAAATCACTTTTGCACCGTGGCTTAAAGAAATTGCGGAGTTTCTTTTATCATCACTAAATTATGAGCAAGCGCAACCTTTTCTAAGCAACTGCGTTAAATATACAGAGGTCGAGTATGATGAAAATAAGCGGAAAAACCGATAATGAAAAATTGCAAAATAAGCTGGATACCCTCGCGCTTCCCGAGATACAGATGCCGGCACACCAACAGCGCCTGAGGGAAATGCTGCTTGCTTCAAGCTGTTTTGAAAAAGAAATCACACTTTCCCCCTTGCAGCAAAAGGTTAGAGCCGGAATTCATGGAATTAGGCCAGTCGCATGGAAGCTTGTTGCTACACTGGCGGTGTTGCTCCTAACGCTGGGTACTTACGCAACTTTTTTTGCTGCACCTCAAGTTGTTGCCAGCCTTACACTGCAGGTCAACCCGGCAATAAACATGACTATCAGTTCAAGAAACAAAGTTATTGCAGTAAATGGACTGGATGCAGACGGTCAAGCGCTGCTGGTAGGTTTGGACTTAACAAGTCGAAATGTAAATGAGGCGCTGCGCATAATCGCTGATGCGCTGCGCAAAGATGGTCTGCTCAGCCCAGAACGCAGGATAATAATCGCTTTGCATCCGATCGGTGACAGTTTGGGAGCAGCAGATTTAGCTGTGTTGTCAGGAAATGTGCGCCGAACAATTGATGAATACTTGGCAGGACAAGGGATATCGCTTGCGGTGACAAGCAGTGAACTTACCGCCGAATTCATGGAAACGGCCGGTGATGCCGGATTATTACCTGCTGACTATGTTGACCTAGTAGCCGCAGTCGGGGCTCCATTGGCTTGGCAAGTGCTTAGCCTATATAGAGAACTAGGCCTTAGTCAGGAAAGTTTCAAAGAAAAACTGGACGACATAACAGAGGCGATAATAGAACTTATTGAAGAGAAAGGGCTGAGCGAGAAGGAAGCCCTAACGATAATTAGAAAAGCTATTAAAGCTGACCCCACGCTGGAGGGCTTTGACGGCTTGCTCGAAATCCCGCCGAGAGAAACAAATGCTGTTGAGAATAGCGAATCCGTTCAGTCTGATGATGAAGAATCCGGTTCTGATATTTCCGATGAAAAGATGGACGAAAGAGGCGAGTCCGAAAGGCCTAGGCGTGGTCAAATCAAGCCCAATGTTCCAAGTAAGCATGAAGTCGAAGAATACGAATCAGATAAACCTACCCACGATGTTCCTAAGCCCGATGCTGCCGGAGAAGAGATGATAGAGACCGAAGAAGGCGCTGGACAATCTGAATATGAACTTCAGGAGTCGGCTGGCGATTATCAAGAATAGTAAAGTTAAGAGGTAACAAAACATAAACCCGGTGCAGTTCAAACTTTGTTGAACTGCACCGGGTTTGTCTTATGCAAGGCGGAGCTTATTGGCGGACAATAATGCTACGGTCACTTGGATTCCAGCGAACTGCAGCATCCAGGTTTTCGGAAACGAAACGCAGCGGGACAACTGTTCTGCCTTCTACGACCTTGGCCGGTGTTTCGAGAGCCACTATTCTTGGAGCTGCTCCCTTAATATAGATACGAGCATCATCATCACCAAGGCGAAGTTTAATTGTAATCGCCCCGCTGGTGAAAGTCACTTTTTTGTCCTCATCATCCCATTTGAGGACGGCGCCCAGCTGCTCGCCTAAGAAACGTAGTGGCACAAGCGTCCTGCCTCCCTCAATAAAGGGCGCTACTTCAAGCCTTGTGGCTTCACCATTTACTCGGGCGTTTTTTTGCCCAAGCTGTAATCTGACTACTCTCCGTTCTAGGTTGACGTCAATATCATACTCCAATGTGGTGTATCCAATCTTGCTAACTTTTCCAAACCTGCCCAGCTCTTTTTCATCGTCAGCTTCATCGTCTTCTTCGGCTGTCAGGCTGATGCTGACGGAAACATAAGGGACGTACTCACGCGCGGCGTAAACGCCTTCTCTTACAGTCACTATGTTGCGGCTTTGCTCAAATGATATGTCCAAGGAATCATCGTCAAGCTCAATTTCGTAGCTTTCTATGCCATATACCCGGTTAATTACACTGGCAAAATGTCTTCTTGCCTGCTCCAGCGTCATCTTATCCATAGTTCCAGTCTTTTTAAATTCTCCAGAATAAGACAACCGTTGTCTTCTGCCGGAGAGATCTAAGTCTTCAGCTTTGACGCTAAAGCCGGATAACGGCACCCCGCCAAGTTCTTGCTTGACTTCAGCAATAATTGTTTTCAGAGCAACTTCCCTTGACTGGAAGCGTCGCTCTGCGCCAGCCGCAAACTGTGCGGTTAACATGGAAAGAGTAAACAGAATCATTAACACAGTCGCCTTACGTTTCATCTTACATACCTCCTGCTCGATTTAGTATCGGCTGAACAGCCAACCTAAAGTTATAACGAACTGGAAGAAAAAAGGTTGCATTTCTTCCAAAGATAAATTGTTAACCTCCTAATTGAGAAACATTGGCAGGAAGTTTTGTCATTTTGACAAATATTTTCTCTCAAAACTCCTTTGACCCCTGATTCCCCTCCTCTGGAGGGGTGCCTGTCAAGGCGGGGTGGTCGTAATGCCAAAGTCTATCTCTCTTTCCTTAATAACCCGAAATTATGCAACAAAGCTAGAGAGTTGCGCAAAGCAGGGGACATCGCTAAAATCCGAGGGAATAACCACCCCGGTGCTGCGCACCACCCCTCCTGTGGAGGGGAATTATGAGGGAGGTTATTTTAAAATAAAATGCGTTTTGCAGCAAAGGAGATGACTAATGCGAATAGAGTTGGAGGTTGTTACCTATAGCAGAATCGGGAACACACATTATTAAAGCTTAATGCCATTAATAATATCTTCCACTGTAATCTCCGGGTGATGATATCGTCCACGGTTTTGGGTCTTATTTTTATAATTTATCGCTTGATTCGGACACCATTGGATACAAGCAACGCACTGTTCACAGCGACCGGCAAAACTCGGCTTGCTGTCCATTATCTTGATATTTGCGACAGGACAAACTTTTTCACAAATTCCGCAGCTATTGCACGCATTGTTTACATTAAACCCCTTGTCCTTGCCTTTAAGGCTTTTGACAAAGCCGCCGTGGAGTAGCGATATTAAGCCGTTTTTTGGAACCGGTCTTACGGCACGATTTTTTATCTCACGGGCAACTATTTTTGTCGCCTTTGCCTGTAACTGTGTTTTTTTATCAACATTTTTTGCCATAGGGTACATGCAAACGTAATTTGCAAAACACTTAATGTTTTCACCATAACTAAGCTTGCCGCCCTTTTTAGCTATGATTCTTTTAATATTACTTAGGCCGCCGCCCATTGCGCCGCTTGTGCAAACGGCAAAAAAGTAAGCGTTCTTATTCTCTGCAATGTCAAGCTCTTTGACAAATCTTTCAATGGCAGCAGGCAGACCGCCGCAATAAACGGGATAGATAAAGCCAATGCTTTCATATTTGCCACTCAACTTGTGCTGTTTTCCCATAGAGCTAAAGGTGGTATCACCAACTTCTTCCGCTATGTCTTTTGCAACTTTTAAGCTGTTGCCTGTGCCTGTAAAATAAAAAATAATATTTGGCATTCTCTCACCGCCCTCGTTTTATTTGTCCCTGATTACTACGTTGTCACCAATCTATCAGGATAGAGAACTAGAAGCACAAATTTTTGTGCCCTTAAAGTAAAAGAACTTCTACGGTTACAGGCGATTTCCTGCGCAGCAACAGTCAGAGTCAAATAGATTAAAGATCGGCAGGAAATTTTGTTGTTTTGACGAATATTTCCTATCAAAACTCCTTTAATCCGTAATTCCCCTCCTGTGGAGGTGAATCATGAGGGAGGATATTTTTAAACAAAAAGGACACCGCAAATATAAAATCAGTGCAACTAAAATTAGTTGCACTTTATTTAGAAGGCTTGATACAAATAAAATAGGCGGTGAGAACAGCTTTGTGCAATTATATTCATTATCGTGATTACGTTGGCAGTATTGAGTTCTCCGAGGAAGAAGAAATTTTTCACGGTAGAGTAATAGGTATAAAGAGCATGATTGCGTTTGAAGGAGACAGTGTGAAAACCCTCGTCGAGGATTTTCGTAATGCTGTAGATGAATATTTGGAATTTTGCGCGTAAAAAGGTATACAACCCGAAAGACCGTTCAAAGGATACTTCAACGTTCGCATTCAGCCGGAATTACACCGTAAAGCCGCTCTCGCTGCGGCTACCCGAGGTCTTTCTTTGAATGCCTTTGTGGAGGATGCCATTCGTAATAACGTGAATCAACTTTAGAGAAGGTATTGTGTGTGTCAATGGGACGGGGTAGGTGACACATTTTTATTTTTTTTAAAACAAACAATACCCCGGTTAATCCCTGTTAGCTTGAAGTCATCTTGAGTATGATATATTCTCATACCAAGAGGTGATAAAATGGCTCGCAGAAAAGTTGCTGTTACTTTGGATGAAAAAACCCTTGTTTTGGTTGACCGCTTAGTGACTAGGCGGGCATTTCCGAGTCGAAGCCAGGTAATTCAAGAGGCGTTGGAGTTTTACAGAAAGGGACAAAAAGCCATGAGCAAGAAAAATGTTGATCCAGTCGGGCGTAGTTGGAACGAAGTCAGAGCGGAGCTTTTCGCCGCTGAAGAAATAGCTGCCAGCGACCTTAGGGTAGCTGTTATAGGAGAGCTTATCAAGGTCAGGCAGGAGCAGTTACCTGGCTGACCCTGATGTGGCCGGGGATTTTCTGCGGTACCGGGACAACCTCTTCCCGTGGGAGCATCCGTTGTATCACTCATAGTGAGGGCAATTCGGCGTCTCACCTTAAAGCTGGTATTGCCGGCGCTGCACAGTAATTCAGGTAGCTGACGGAGATTTAGTGCTTGGTACTTGGCAGACGGTGTTTTTTTTGCGAGTTTGACAGGCCTAGGGAGAGAACATTTCTGGTTAAAGTGATTGAGGGATAGGAAATCAGGAGGCTGACGATGAAACGGGTGATAATTGCCCCCGACTCCTTTAAAGAAAGCCTGGCCTCACCGGAAGTGGCGGACGCTATTGCCAGGGGAGTCCGGCGGGTATTGCCGGAGGCGGAAATATTCACCTGTCCGATGGCTGACGGCGGGGAAGGCCTGGGCGACTGCCTGCTGGCGGCACTGGGAGGAGAAAAGCATTTCCTGGTGGTTACCGGTTCCCTGGGGCAACCCGTAACTGCTGCGTGGGTCGCTCTTGATATGCAGACGGCTGTGATTGAGATGGCAGCCGCTTCCGGGCTGGCTCTTGTTCCCCGCCTGGCACGCAATCCGTTGCAGGCTACTAGCTTTGGGACCGGCGAGTTGATGCGGGCAGCTCTCGATGCAGGCTGCCGGCGTATTATCGTAGGTGTGGGAGGGAGCGCGACTTCCGACGGCGGGACAGGAATGGCTCAGGCTCTGGGAGGCCGGTTCCTGGATGCCGGCGGCAGGCCTTTACCCGCGGGAGTCCCGGCACTGCTGAACTTGGCCGGTATTGATATGTCAGGGCTGCACCCTGCTCTTGCGGAGGCGGAGGTGATTGCTGCCTGTGATGTCAGCAATCCTTTAAACGGACCGTCTGGTGCCGCTTATGTGTATGCGCCTCAGAAAGGCGCCGATCGGGAGCAGGTGGCTCTGCTGGATGCCGCCCTTGCCCGGTTGGCCCAGGTGGCGGCCGCTGATCTGGGGAAAGATTTAGCTTGTTATCCCGGTGCCGGAGGCGGGGGAGGAATGGGCTACGGTCTGATGACGTTTGCAGGGGCCTGCCTTGTTCCCGGTCTTGATCTGGTATGCAGACTGACCGGATTTGATGAACTTTTGGTTGCCGGAGCGGATCTGGTGATTACGGGAGAGGGACAAATCAATGAGCAGACGCTTTATGGCAAAGTGCCGGTCGGAATTGCCTCCCGTGCTAAGAAGCACGGTATCCCGGTTCTTGCTCTGGCAGGCTCTGTCGCTCTCCCTGCGCAGGTCGCCGCCCAGCATGGGATCGATGCAATGGCCAGTATCGCACCTGGCCCGATAACTCTTGATGAATGCATGGCCCGTACCCCGGAACTGCTTGCCGATGCTGCTGAACGGGCCTTGCGCTTAATCTGCCTTTTCCCTCGTTTATAGCTGGCGGCTGTTGACTTTAGACGGCAAGGGGGGTCTGTCTTAAAAGTTTTAGCTCCTTTGGGGAGTCTTGACATAATAATAGTTGGATATATAATATAAGTACAATGTATTTCCGAAAAAGGAGTAAAATATATGATTAAGTCACTAGTTAAGCATGGGAACAGCGCAGCGCTGATCATAGACAAACCAATCTTAGATCTGTTAAACATTACTGCTGATACCAAACTTCGAATTGCTACAGACGGCCAAAACCTGATTATTTCACCGCTTCAAGACCAAAGCCGGGGAGAAAGAAGAAAGTGGCGGGAAATCCGCGGGGCGGTACAACCGCATGTTCTCGGCGAAGATGTTCAGTCTTATATTACCCGCACCAGGAACGAGGCAGACAAATTGCGCGCAGGTTCACCGGGGCCGAATCATGAGAATCAATAAACTTCTTCAGACAGTAACACGCCTATTTCTGGACACGGCGCCTGTTATTTACTATGCTGAGAAAGACGTCCGCTATCTGTCGGTAGTGGACACCATTTTTGATTACCTGGATAGCGGCCGGATGCAAGCCGTGACATCTCCGGTAACGCTGGCAGAGTGTCTGGGGGTACCGTATCGACTAAGCCAGGCAACACCGCAACAGGTTTTCAGCGACATAATCATCAACGGTACTAATGTTATCTTTGCCTGTATCGACGACAACACTGCTACTGTGGCGGCGGAACTGAGGGCACGCTACAATATATCGCTAACCGCTGCACTACAGGTTGCGGTAGCCCTGCAAAATGACTGTGAGGCCTTTTTAACCAATGATATGACTCTAAACCGCATAACCGAACTGAACATCCTTGTGTTGTCGGAACTGGAGTCGTAAATAGTGGTATGAAGCGCTATTTTTGGAGGAAGTTTTAAAGAAAGGCAGGGTGCTGTATGAAGTACCCGAACAACTGGTTTGACTTTGCGGATGACGATATCGAAGGTGGTGAGATACTGTTAAGAGAAGGCAAATACAGCTAGGATCAGTTTACCAGCGCTAATGAGACTTAAAGGCCGTGCTCCAAAGATATCGTTATGCCGAAAGGAGAAACTGTCTTGAATGTTACCGAGCAGATAATTGCCAAGCAAATTGAATGGGCAAAAAACAAGGGAATAGAACTAATCGGTAGTGCCGGAGACAGAGGCCGCAAAGTCTATACAACAAAAATTGAGGACAATTTGTTTCAACCCCTCGATGCAAAATCAAAAAAGGAACTTGAAGATGGAGATGGGGGCGAGTCAAAAAGCAAGGCGGGGCAACCAGCTAAAATTCAAGCTCTACACTCGTCAGCTGCACTTGCTGTTAACCTGTTCGATTACTGGCGAAACGCACCTGATTTGTCATTGTTGTTTTCGGCTTGCGGCCTTTCGCGTGCAGGTAGTCAATTATTTGGAGAAATAAAATTTGAGCAGAAATTTTCAATTGATGATTGTTTTCAGTATTCCCCGAATCTTGATGTATTGTTTTTTCGTTCACCACCTCACAAATCCAAGGATTTTGCTATAGAATGCAAATTTACCGAAACCTATTCTACTCGTAAGCATGGAGGGCTTGACCCAAAATACCTTATTGATGACAAAAAATGGGATAAATTGCCTTCTGTTAAGCGTCTTGCACAGGCCATATCACCAGTTGATAGGCGTTATAAGTATCTCCATGCAGCGCAACTTATCAAACACATTCTCGGATTGAATCGCAAGTTAGGACATTCTCGTTACCGCTTTCTCTATCTATGGTATGACGCATTTGGAGAACCTAGTTTTACGCATCGACAAGAGCTTAAGGAATTCTCTGACATAGTATGCTCTGAAGGTGTTTTATTTCACTCGATAACATATCAAGAATTAATAGTAAATATTGCGCAGCACAGGAAACAGCACAAAAAATATGTATCATACCTTACAGACCGATATCTTTGAAAGGCAGAATTGCTGGTGCTGACAGTGACGGGGCTCAGTTATCACCCTGGGAAGCTGACCTTTATGCTTTGTCTGTATAACTCAAATAGAGGTTGTGGATGCGGATGATGCCTAATGTTGAATCCAGCTTATCCTGTCGCAGTTGGAGGTGCGTTATGAGATATAAGGTGAATCTAAAAAAAACAGAAGAAGGTTATTATATCTGGGTTCCTGGTCTGCCTGGTTGCTGGTCACAGGGTGAAACAGAGGCAGAGGCTCTCGAAAGCATTAAAGATGCCATACAGTTATATTTGGAAACTGTGGACGAATTGACTAAAGACAAAGATTCTCGTTATGTAGAAATAGCTAATGCCTAAATTCCCGGGTGCAAATCATCGCTTTCGCTGTCTTAATTTCTGGGTCAATGCTACGACGCGCCTGCTTACAACGTTATGGGATAATCTCATTGCCGCCGCCGTAGACCTGGTGTAAAATAAAAGCAGGTAGGAGGAGGGGAACCTTGGAATTAAAAAGCTCGGAGCAAGTCCCGCACGATAAACACGACGAGCTGTTCAAGCTCCTGTTGGAAACCTTTTTCGCTGACTTTATTGACCTCTTTTTCCCGCAGGTCAGCCGGCTGATGGAACGGGAGCATCTGGAATTTCGCTCCCAGGAGGTTATCACCGACGTTTTGGACCAGGAAAAGCACGTGGTGGACATCCTGGTGGAAACCCGCCTCAAAGGCGAAGAAGGCCTAATTCTGATTCACGTAGAGAACCAGTCGCAGCGGCTGCCGGACTACAACCGGAGAATGTTCAAATACTTCGCCCGGCTCTACGAAAAGTACCAGCAAAAAATCCTGCCTATCGTCGTGTACGCCCATGACGCCGCTGTTGAAGAAGAAGATTGTTTCAGGATTGGTTTCTCCTTCTTGGATGTCTTGGAATTTCGTTTTCTCAAAGTTCAACTCAGTAAAGAACCCTGGCGGAAGTACGTGCAAAGCGGCAATCCCGCTGCCGCCGCCCTGATGAGCAAGATGAACTACAACAAAACGGAAAGAGTAAACGTGAAAATTGAATTTACCCGGATGCTGGCGCATATGCGGCTGGACTTGGCCCGCAATACCCTGTTGACCGCCTTTTTTGAAACCTATCTGAAGCTGAACAAGGCGGAAGAAGAAGAGTACCGGCAACGTCTGCCCCGTGAACTTAAACCCGAGGAGGTGAGATATTTCATGGAAATCACCACGTCTTATCACGAAAAAGGCAGAGAAGAAGGCATGAAGGAAGGCATGAAGGAAGGCATGAAGGAAGGCATAAGAGCAAAAGCTAGGGAAGTCGCTTTGACAGCTCTAAAAGAAGGTGCGTCCCTGGATTTTGTCATGAAAATTACTGGTCTAAGCAAAGAAGAGCTGCTGGAGATGCAGAAAGAGTTGCAACAGTGACCTTTTTGGAACGATGGCGAAACGGCTGTGCTGTTTGATAGCAGTGGCATGCTGGTGGCTCGGGAATCTACCACCCATTGATAAAAAGATTTTTATCGGCGGGTGGGTTTATTTTGAAGATCGGCAGATTGCAGTGCGACAAACACCTTGAGTATCATCACTATGTTAGGTTCTCTGTACAGGGATAGAAAAATTGCCGGGATTGATTTCGGCAACTGGTTTGCGGAGGTTGCTGTTGGTTGAACCTTTATATCCACATTAAATGTGTCAAGCGCGTGTCAAGGGGACGGGGCAAGTGACACATTTTTTGTGTCTCTTTATTACGGTGTTCTGGTTCTCGCCGAAATCGAAGAAGCTGAGCGGTACGTCACAGTAATGTTTGCGGTATCTTGTTGAAAATATATTTAGATTTTAATGGTAGCAACAAAAGTAACGTAAAATGTTTTTTGCTTTTTAAGAAACTACCTGTAAAAGAAACGGAGGGAGCATGTTTGCATTTAGCCCAAATTTACACTCCCGGCATTGCCCAGTGTTCGTATGTAATCGGTAGCAGCGGGAAATGCGTTGTCGTAGATCCGGTGCGTAACGTCGAACAATACATTGATAAGGCCAAAGAGTTTGGCATGGATATCGTGGCCGTTATTGAGACCCACCTGCATGCAGATTTTGTTTCCGGCCACATGGAGCTGGCAAAAGCAACCGGAGCTGAAATATATGCCGGAAAGGTCGGCAACTGCACTTTTCCGCACCACTCATTGACTGATGGGGAAGAGTTTACAGTCGGACGGTTGCGCTTTAAGATGCTGGAAACACCTGGCCACACGCCGGACTGCACCGTTTTTGTGGTCACCGATTTAGCTAGGGGCGAGGAACCGGTGTTAGTATTCGTCGGGGATACTTTGCTGGTAGGCGATGTTGGGCGGCCTGATCTGTTCCCGAATCGGGAGGAAGAACTGGCAGAGAAGCTTTTCAACAGCCTTAAGCGTTTAAAAGAACTCCCCGACCATTTGGAGATTTACCCGGCACACGGAATGGGTTCGCTCTGCGGCAGAACCCTTTCAGCAAAACTCTCGAGCACTCTCGGCACAGAAAAACGCCTAAATTATGCTATGCAGTACAAAAATCTTGAGGATTTCAAGAAGGATATTTTAGCGGATATGCCGGCAGCACCGGATCATTTTGCCCGTTGCTCTGAGACTAACCGTACAGGGCCGGCTCTGCTTGACGAGTTGCCTCCGATCAAGGCTATACAGTCGGGTGAGCTAGCTAAGATGACTATGGGCAAAGGTTATAGTGTGCTCGATACCCGCTCCTACCACTCTTTCGCGGCGGCTCATATTCCCGGCTCCTACAGCATCAGCAAATATAGCAATTTAGCCACTTTTGCCGGCTGGATAATCCCACCGCAAGACAGTGTGATCCTGGTTATGGAAACTGAGGGAGACTTATCCTCAATCAAGAAGACGCTTTATAACGTAGGACTTGACGGCATCCACGGATTTCTAACAGGAGGCATTGAAAGCTGGGTCAATTCAGGACAACCTGTTGACAGTATCGCAACAATCTCGGTACATCAGCTGAAGGATGTACTTGTTGAAGATGCATTCACAGTGCTTGACAACAGAGATGCGCGTGAGCATAGGAAAGGCTTCATCAAGGGAACAACGCTTGTTCCTATGCCGGAAACTCGTCAACGTTACGATGAGTGGGATAAGGATAAACCGCTTTACTTGTTTTGTGGCACCGGCAATCGCTCGATGACTGCTGCCAGCCTCTTGCAGCAAAGAGGGTTCAGGCATCTTGTGAACGTGCTTGGCGGCATCAATGCCTGGGTTGCGGCCGGATACTCGCTTGAAAGCGACGGAGTATAGTGTAGTTGGAAAATCAAGCTTGAAAACCGGCTTGACGGCTTTGACTATAAATGGTAGATTATAATCAAGTATAATTATTAATAAGGAGGTAAATAATGGAAAAAAATACTGAAAGCAAAAGCAGTGGCACGTCAAACCGGGATTGGTGGCCGAACCAGCTGAACCTAAAGATTCTGCATCAGCATTCTAACCTGAGTAATCCAATGGGGGAAAAATTCAATTACGCTGAGGAATTTAGCAAACTTGACTTTGAGGCGCTGAAGAAAGACCTTTATGCACTGATGAAAGACTCACAGGACTGGTGGCCGGCAGATTACGGTCATTACGGGCCGCTCTTAATCCGGATGTCTTGGCACAGCGCAGGTACATACCGAAAGGGCGACGGACGCGGGGGCGCCGGATCCGGCAGCCAACGTTTTGCGCCACTAAACAGCTGGCCTGACAATGCAAACTTGGACAAGGCGCGGCGGCTTCTCTGGCCGATTAAGCAGAAATATGGCCGCAAAATCTCCTGGGCTGACCTAATGATTCTTGCCGGGAACTGCGCGCTTGAGTCAATGGGATTTAAGACATTCGGCTTTGGCGGCGGGCGTGAGGATGTCTGGGAGCCGGAAGAGGATATTTATTGGGGTAACGAGAGCGAGTGGCTTGGCGACAAGCGCTACTCCGGCGACCGGGAGCTAGAGAATCCGCTTGCTGCTGTGCAAATGGGCTTGATTTATGTAAACCCGGAAGGGCCAAACGGCAATCCGGATCCGGTAGCAGCCGGCCGTGATGTTCGTGAGACATTCTCACGCATGGCCATGAACGACGAAGAGACTGTAGCACTTGTCGCGGGAGGCCACACCTTTGGAAAATGCCACGGTGCCGGCAAAGCGTCTAACGTTGGTCCTGAACCCGAAGCTGCCGGTATCGAAGAGCAGGGGCTTGGTTGGAAGAGCGGTTTTAAGAGTGGTAAAGGTGGCGACACGATTACCAGCGGTCTGGAGGGAGCTTGGAAGCCGAACCCAACCAGATGGGATATGGGTTATCTTAAAGTGTTATTTAAATATGAGTGGGAACTGGTCAAAAGCCCGGCCGGTGCACATCAGTGGTTGGCTAAGAATGTGGACGAAGAGGATATGGTGGTTGACGCGCATGACCGGTCCAAAAAACACCGACCGATGATGACCACGGCTGATTTATCGCTGCGCTTTGATCCTGTTTATGAACAAATCGCGCGACGCTTCCTGCAAAACCCTGCGGAATTTCAAGACGCCTTCGCACGCGCATGGTTCAAGCTGACCCATCGCGATATGGGTCCGCGTTCGCGTTATCTTGGCCCTGAGGTTCCAGCTGAGGAGCTGATTTGGCAGGACCCGGTACCCGTAGCCACTCACGAGTTGATTAATGAGCAAGATATTGCTGATCTCAAACGTAAGATCATAGCTTCCGGCCTGTCCATATCCCAGCTTGTCTCAACAGCTTGGGCATCTGCCTCGACGTTCCGTGGCTCCGACAAGCGTGGAGGGGCTAACGGGGCGCGCATTCGCCTCGCGCCGCAGAAGGATTGGGAAATCAATCAGCCTGCCAGACTGTTGACCGTATTACAGACCCTTGAGAAAATCCAAAAAGAATTCAACAACGCACAGTCCGGCGGGAAGAAGGTGTCACTTGCCGACTTGATTGTGCTGGGCGGTTGCGCCGGTGTTGAGCAAGCTGCGAAGCTTGCCGGTCATCATGTGATTGTTCCCTTCACACCGGGACGCACGGATGCCTCTCAAGAGCAAACTGATGTGAATTCATTCTCCGTGCTTGAACCGGTTGCAGACGGCTTCCGCAATTACCTCAAAACCAAATATGCCGTACCGGCCGAGGAACTGCTGGTTGACCGAGCGCAACTGCTGACGCTGACTGCTCCTGAGATGACTGTTCTTGTTGGCGGCATGCGGGTCCTAGATGCCAATTTTGAACAGTCCCGGCATGGCGTCTTTACCAAGCGACCGGAGATACTTACTAATGATTTCTTCCTTAATCTGCTTGACATGGGCACTTCTTGGCAGGCAACCGCTGAGGATGATAACGTATTTGAGGGTCGTGACCGTGTAACGGGCGAGCACAAGTGGACCGGCACCCGTGTCGACCTGATCTTCGGTTCAAACTCCCAACTTCGGGCTATAGCGGAAGTCTACGCCAGTGTGGATTCCCAGGAGAAGTTCGTGCACGATTTTGTGGCGGCATGGAACAAAGTCATGAACCTTGACCGTTTTGATCTGAGCTAATATATAATGAAAAGAGTGTTTCTTGCTATTCTTTTTGGCTCTGAGAAGTTTGCACTGTAGTTTTCGGTATTCCTTACCTTATGTGCAGTCGCATATGACAATTAGACGAACAACGGGGGATCAGATTCCCTCGTTGTTTTTTATTATTATGTATGTGAATTTTTGTAGCGGTATGTGACCACCCCGCCCTATCGGGCACCCCTCCAAAGGAGGGGAATTTTTGGCGGAAGGAGAAGGAATTCATTGGCAGAGGGGATATGATTGTAATTCCCCTCCGGTGGAGGGGTGGCGCAAAGCGCCGGGGTGGTTTTCTCCGGTGGAGGGTTGACACCTCTTAGTAGGAGAGATGTATAATAGTGGTAACTCAAGATCTTTGGGAGGGAGTGTTGTTTTGGTGTCTGCGAAAAAATTCGTGTTGCAGCCAAATGCGCTAAGAGGCCGCATTGTCTTCGTGACGTTATGCTGCCTGGTGCTGATGTTCTCGCTTGTGGGGCTTGTTTTCTCGTCGCCGGAGCAGACGGGTCAGTCAGAAATATTTATCCTTGGGAGCCAGATGCAGACTTATGACTTAGATGGCGTCCAGTGGAGAATCCCGTTGCAGATAATCAGCTTTGGCACAGGTACGGGAACCGCCCGCTTGGTTGAGTTTAGGATTGATGCTAATGATTTGCTTAAGCTTGTTCCCGAACCACAGAGGACTATGCCGGTTATTCCTCTGGATAACGAGATTGACCGGGAGAGTTTCCGGAAGTGGATCGGCTACCGCCAACGGGCAGCGATACTTATGGTTCGCAATGATGAAAGAATATCCTTCTCCGCAGAGGAAGAGCGAGAGTTTAGGGAATTGCAGATGAGGTTTGTTGATGTCTCCAAGAGGCGACGCGACATAAGCCCAGTTGAACTGATAATTAACGTTCCCGACTTACCGTTTAAGGTTGCAAGAGACGGCCACTATAAGGTCAGGATGGTTGTGGAAAGCGGGCAACTGCGTGCCGATTGGGAAGGGGAAATAATAATATTGGATGTGGAGCCGCTTGTTACCAGCCCGGTTTTTACGTCACCTAGTCCGCACACGGTTGGAGTTCTCGTTAATGGGTCACCGGTGCTGTTCGATGTCGAACCATATATCAACAGCAACAACCGGTTGATGGCACCGCTAAGAGCCGTCGCAGAGGCCTTGGGAGCGAGTGTCTACTGGGATGGTGCCGGAAGGACGGTTGCCGTGGAATTGCAGGGACGGAAGGTGCTGTTTTCCGAAGGGCGCTCGAAGGTAATCGCTGACGGAGAACAGAAAATGATGGATACTGTCCCGGTTGTCAGGGATGGACGCACGTTTGTTCCTGTGCGTTTTCTCGGAGAAAAATTAGGTGTGCAGGTGACTTGGGATAATCTTGCGCGTACCGCCACACTTGACAGTTTTCTACCCGTTAGTCAGTAAAGTGATGCTTGAAATAAGGGGTGACAGCTTTTAAGAAAACTTAGCCCTAAACAATAATGACATCCCACGCTGTTTATCAAGAGCATTGTCGGCTGAGATCTGTCGGTATATCTCGGGGGAGGTGGTAAGCTTGCTGCAAAAATTCGCGATACGCACTACAGTCCGTTCAGGGATGATTAATATAACCGAGCAGGTTAGAGAGGCCATCAGGCAGTCAGGAATGCGGGATGGTCTTGTTATTGTGTATTGTCCTCATACGACGGCGGGAATAACTGTTAATGAAGGTGCTGACCCAGAAGTATCCGGGGATTTTTTACGTTATCTGAACCAGCTTTGCCCGTGGGAGCACCCAATATTTCGCCACGGTGAGGGAAACTCAGCGGCACACATAAAGGCAGGTATAGTCGGTGCTTCGCAGATGATTCCGGTTGCTGGCGGGAAGTTGGCACTAGGTGCTTGGCAGGCAATATTTTTTTGTGAGTTTGACGGGCCGCGGGAGAGGAATTTTCTGGTTAAAATAATTGCCGGGTGACAAATGCGTGATAAGTGGACGTAAAAAATTATTGGCAGGCTATACTTTCTCCGACAGATGCCTGATAAAGTAGTTTATCAAAGGTTAATACCAACAATTCTGGCAGCTCGCGTTGCAAAGTTTTTGCGGTGGCCAGGTGCCAGAGATCAGCTCCTCGCAGCGGCCACTTTGAGGCTAGCCTCTTTATTTCAGCTGTTTCGGGGTCAATTCTTAACTTTCTCCACGGACCAGAGCTTAAAGCTTCGAGGGATGCTTCGACTAATATTTCGGCCATCTCATGTTCACGTTTAATTCTGTTTAAAACGGCATGTGCTTCCGCCAAAGCCAAGCTGGAGAGCAGGTGAATAGCGTTAGTGCCAGCATAGCGCAACGCTTGCTCGCTATGGCTATCAAGTAGCAGCGTTGAGAGAACCGCCGAACTGTCCCAGTAAATGACCGAAACATTGTTTGAGTTCATCTGTTCCGATCCTCCTGTAAGAACGCTTGTGCTTTTTCTCCGCACAGAGGAAGAGGTGAAGGCAGCTTTAAGCCTGCTCGATTTGCAGGCTCTAACATGCCGGCATGTTCAAGTTTTGATAGTCGGGATGCCAAAGACAAAGACTCTTCATTGATAGGTGCTAACCTAGCTACAGGCTTGCCTCTTTCTGTGAGAATGATTTCTGTGCCCTTCTTCACTTCATTAACCAGTCTGCTAAAGTTCTCCTTTGCCTCTCGCATTCCAACTCTTAGTTTATACAAAGCAATCACTCCTCATGTGAACTCATGGCTACATTATAATTGTAAGCAATGTGCCTCTTTGTGACAAGGGGACGGGGTTATTGACACATTTTTATTCCTCTTGAAATAATGTGACAAATCCTGCGATTGCTCTTTTCCCGAGTACTTCTTGGCACAAACGACGCCTCCATACCACTTTTTTGCAGAATTGTGAATGTGTCAATAACCCCGTCCCCTTGTCACCT